>NZ_JAZDCG010000003.1:0-75383 GCF_036321705.1 Brachybacterium sp. J144 | reverse complement strand
CCCGTAGACGGAATCCCGGCAATAGGAATTGGAGAGTTCCGCGAGGGCGCGGACCTCGCCGCCCTCCTCGCCGCCGCCCTCGAGCCCCTCGCGCCCCGCGAGGGGGACGTGCTGTGCGTCTCGACCAAGATCGTCTCGAAGGCGCGCGGGCTGCGGATCGATCCCGCCCGGCGCGACGAGGCGATCCGCGCGGCCGCCGTCCGCACCGTCGCCCGCCGTCGCCACACCCGCGTGGTCACCTCGGTGGTGCAGATCCCCTCCGGTCCGGTGATGGCCGCCGCCGGCGTCGACGGCTCCAACGCCCCCGACGGCCCGCTGCTGCTGCCGGAGGATCCCGATGCGGAGGCGCGCGCACTCCACGAGGGCCTGCGCGCGCGGCTCGGGCTCCGCCTCGGGGTGGTGCTCACGGACACCTCCTCCCGGGTGTGGCGGGTGGGCGTCACCGACATCGCGCTCGGCGCCGCCGGGATCAGCGCCCTGCAGGACCTCCGCGGCGGGACCGACGCCGACGGCCGCCCCCTCACCGTCACCGTACGGAACCTCGCCGATGAGCTCGCGGCCGCCGCGGACCTCGTCAAGGGCAAGGCGAGCGGAGTGCCCGCCGCCCTGGTGCGTGGCGTCCCCGGGACCGATGCGACCGACGTCCCCGCCCGGGAGCTGTCCCGCACCGGCGCGGACGACTGGTTCCGCCGGCCCAGCCTGGAGTCGGTGTGGGTCGCCCTCGGGCTCACCGAGGAGCAGGAACCGATCGCGCGGATGTCGCCCGAGCCGGACGAGGAGCGGATCGAGAGGGCGCTCCACGTGGCCCGGATCCCCCGCCGTGGGGACGAGGGGGCGGCCGACGCCGCGCAGCCCTCCGTGCGGCGGGAGCCCGATGCGCTCCACGTCGTCCCCGCGGGCGACGATCCGGCATCCTGGATCGCGGCGGGAGGACTCGCCGAAAGGATCCGCACCGCGCTCGGCGCCGAGTCCCTCGCCGCCCCGCTGCCCCCGTTCGCCGTCCTGATCGACCGCCCCGTCCCCGAGGAGCCCCGCCGATGACCCCTTCCACCGCCGCCTCCGGACACGCCCTGCTCGAGGCCCTCGAGCGCAGCGGCCCGCGCCCCGCCCTCGCCTGGTACGGCGAGGCCGCGCGCATCGAGCTGTCCGGGCACGTGCTCGCGAACTGGGTGATCAAGGCGATCGGGCACCTGCACGACGAGGTCGGGCTCGAGGAGGGCGACCTCGTCGTCCTGGACCTCCCCCCGCACTGGAAGCGCCTGGTGCTCGCGCTGGCCGCCTGGTCCCTGGGCGCCGAGGTGGTCGTGCCGCCCCGCGATCCCGCGGAGGCCGAGGACCCGCGGGTGGTGGTCACCGACCGTCCCGACAGCGACCTCGCCGCCCGGGCCGACGAGGTGCTCGCCCTCCGGCCCGTCTCCCTCGCGCCCCGCTTCGACGGGGAGCTGCCGGCCCTGGTGCGGGACTGGGTGCTCGAGGTGCGCGGGAGCTCCGATCGGCTTGCCGTGACGCTGCCCGCCTGGAGCGGCCCGGCACCCGCGGCGAGCACGGCGAACACTGAGGACTCTGCGGAGACGCCGCGACTGCTGGTCGAAGGGGACGGGCTCGAGGCGGTGCCGGCCCTGCTGCATGCCTGGTCGGCCGGGGGCGGGATCGTCGCCCCCGCTGCCTCCGTGTCGGACCGTCAGGCCGCCGACGAGGGCGTCACCGGCCGCGGCTGACCCTCACATATCCCGTCGGTCACGTCAGGGGATCAGCCCTCGCGGAGGGTGCGCACCGCCTCGACGGGGTCGCCGTCGAAGACGATCTTCCCCGAGCGCAGCACCACGATGCGGGTGCAGAGCCGCTCGAGCATCTCCAGCTCGTGGGAGACGACGACCATGGTGCGCCCCGCCTCCTGCAGCTCGCGGATGCGGGCCAGGCACTTGCGCTGGAAGGGCTCGTCGCCGACGGAGAGGATCTCGTCGACGAGGAAGATGTCCGGCTCGGTGTGCACGGCGACGGAGAAGGCCAGCCGCAGGAACATGCCCGAGCTGTAGTACTTCACGTCCGTGTCGATGAAGTCCTCGATCTCGCTGAACGCGACGATCTCGTCGAACTTGGCGTCGATCTGCTCGCGGCTCATCCCCAGGATCGCACCGTTGAGGTAGACGTTCTCGCGGCCCGAGAGATCCGGGTGGAAGCCCGCGCCGACCTCGATCAGTCCCGCGACCCGGCCGCGCAGCAGCACCCGGCCCTCGTCGGGGAAGAGCACCCCCGAGATGGTCTTGAGCAGCGTAGACTTGCCGGAGCCGTTGAAGCCGATCAGGCCCACGGTCTCCCCCGCGTGCACGGTGAGGTCCACGTCGTCCAGGGCGCGGAAGGTGTCGGCGAGCTTCTTCCGCTGCAGCGCCGAGAACACCAGTTCCTTGAGGGAGTGGTCGTGGCGTCGCGAGAACTGCTTGGTCACGTGCTCGACGCGGACCATCTCGCGCTCCGTGGGCACGGCGGCGGAGGCGGGGACGTCCTGCAGGTTCGGGCTCATCGCGGGACTCCTCTCACAGTTCCTGGGCGAAGCGCCGCTTCGAGCGTTCGAAGACGACGGTTCCGATCACGAAGGTCACGACCGCGATGAGCAGGCCGGCCCACCACAGACCGAAGGGCTCCCCCGGGCTCGCGAGCGTCGGATCGCCGGGCACCGCGTCGACGACCGGCCCGGCATATCGCCAGAACGCGGTGTGGAAGAGCTGCACCACGATCGTCAGCGGGTTCAGCTGGTACAGCCACCACAGGATCGTGCCGCCGATCGCCT
This sequence comes from Brachybacterium sp. J144, assembly GCF_036321705.1. Lineage (NCBI taxonomy): Bacteria > Bacillati > Actinomycetota > Actinomycetes > Micrococcales > Dermabacteraceae > Brachybacterium > Brachybacterium sp. J144. Next base: position 72,595 of record NZ_JAZDCG010000003.1, on the reverse strand, counting down.
CCTCCACCATGGTGATCCGGTAGAGCACGGGCGAGAGCCAGGTCGCGACCATCACGATGAGGTCCACGAAGTTCTCGACGTCGCGGAAGGCCGCGTTGAGAGCGGCGGTCAGCATGCCGAGGCCCATGGTGAAGACGAGCAGGATCACCATCCCCAGGAGGAAGGCGACGAGCGAGGTCAGGGAGGGCAGCCAGCCGAAGAGCAGTGCGCCCACGACCAGCACCAGCAGCTGCGGCACGAAGTGGACCAGGGCCACGATCATGCTCGACCAAGGGAAAAGCTGGCTGGGCAGGTAGATCTTCGAAACCAGCGGGGCGTTGCCCGAGATCGACCGCGTCGCGTTGCCGAACACCTCGCCGAAGAGGTTCACCACCACGATGCCGCTGAAGAGGTACACCGCATAGGCGGGAGTTCCCTCCGAGAGCTGCAGGAAGACGCCGAGCGCGATGTAGAAGACGATGAACTGCACCGCGGGCTTGACGTAGCTCCACAGCATCCCCAGTGCGCTGCCGCGGTAGCGCACCCGCAGCTCCTTGCGCACCAGCAGCGCGAGCAGGAAGCGCTCGCGGATCGGGTTCAGCCATCCGGCGTCCTGCCCCGGGGCGCGCCAGCCCTCCTGCTGCTCGGCGTGGCTCGGGGCGAAGGCGGCACGCCGGGATCCGGGCTCGCTCACGCGGCCGGGCTCCCGCCCGTCGTCGCGCCGTCCGCGGCAGCGTCGGCAGAGGCGGCCGACGGCGCCCCGGAGGCCTTGTCAGCCTCGCGCACCGGCGCCGGGTTCGCGGCGAAGGTCCGCTCCCAGGCCTCGAAGGAGGTGATCCGACCCGCCGCCTCCCGGTACTGCGCCTGCAGCTCGGGCCAGCGACGGTGCAGGTCGAGGTGGGCGCGGATCGCGGAGGCGAGCATCTCCCGCACCTGCTGGGGGTCCCGCTTATACCAGGAGATCTGGGTGCCCTCCGCATTGGAGACCAGCGCGCTGTCATAGGCGGAGAGCCGCCACCACTTCGCGTCCAGGTGCGGGATCGTCGCCTGCGGGTTCTCCTCGGCGCGGGGCTTCGGAGGCAACGCGACCTGCTTGACCAGGGTCTTCGCGGTCCACAGGGGGAGCATCAGGCGGTGCGGCTGGGTGAAGGGGCGCCCCTTGCGCGGGGGCTTGTCGACGTGGACCGCCGGGTAGTGGTCCTGGTCCTTCTTCGTGACCGCGTCGGCGAAGGCCTTCGCCATGCCGCGGATCTCGGGGAGCTTGGTCCCGATCGAGGGGTGGAGCGCCTCGGGGCCCTCGAGCACGTCCTTCTGCGCCATGAGGCGCCCGGCCTCGGTGTAGTACTGCATGGAGATCAGGTGCTTGACATCCATGAACTGCGACTCCTTGACGACGCGGCCGCCGCGCGCGTACGGGGAGTGCAGGAGCGCGGTGATGATGCGGTTGCGCTCGTGGAAGTAGGCCTGCCAGCCGACGAGGTCGTCCTTGTCCACCCAGCTCATGTGCCACACGCCCGCACCGGGCAGGGAGACGGTCGGGTAGCCGGCCTTCTTCGCGCGCAGGCCGTACTCGGCGTCGTCCCACTTGATGAACACGGGGAGGCTGAGGCCGATCGCGCGCACCGTCTCGGTGGGGATCAGGCAGCCCCACCAGCCGTTGTAGTCGACGTCGGCGCGGCGGTGCAGCCACGGGGTCGAGCGCAGCGGGTCCTGGGCGAAGTCGTGGCCCATCTCGGCCTCGGCGTTCGCGAGCGCGGGCTGGATCCGCCACGGGTCGACGACCTCGCCGAAGGTGTGCAGCACCGAGCGGTTGTTGAGGTCGAACATGTGGGCGCCGACGATGGTGGGCCGGGTGGCGAAGTCCGCGAAGGTCACCATGCGCAGCAGCGACTCGGTCTCCATCACGATGTCGTCGTCGCAGTTGATGACGTAGGTGGAAGCTCCTGCCGTCGCGGCCTCGTACATGCCGCGGGAGAACCCGCCGGAGCCGCCGATGTTGCCCTGCTCGATGATGCGCAGCTGCTCGCCGAGCTCCGCCTGCAGCGGGGCGAGCTCCTCGGGGTGGTCGCTCAGGCGGTCCGAGCCCTGGTCGACGATGTACATCACGTCCAGCAGCTCGCGCAGCACGGGCTCGGCGGCGAGGGTGCGGATGTTGTCGAGCACGTACTCGACCTTGTTCATCGTGGTCATCGCGATGGAGAAGGTGCCCTCGGTGCGGGCCGCGGAGGCGTCGGCCGTCCACTCGGCGCCGAGGATCGCGAGGTCCTCGTCGCCCGCGTAGGCGTCGAACCAGTACCAGCCGCCGTCGCCGAAGGCGGTCAGCGGCAGCTCGAAGACCTGCTCGCCGGCCCCGGAGACGGTCCGCGACTCCTGGCGCTGCAGGGTGCCGCGGGCCGTGGAGCGCATGACCACGAGGTGGCCGCTGCCGGCCGTGCGGATCGTGAGGCGGATCGCCCGCACCGGGGTCCAGCGGCGCCAGTAGCTCGCGGGGAAGGCGTTGAAATATGTGCCGAAGGAGCGCATCTGATGCGCGGGGATGCGGGCGGCGTGCCGCTCGCTGATCTCGCTGATGTCGACCTGGGCGAGGGCGGCGTGGGACGACTGCGCCTGGTCGTTGGCCCGCTTCTCCGAGGCGCTGCCGAGCCCGAAGGAGCCGCCGGTCGCGCCCGAGCGGGCGTCACCCGCCTCGATGTAGAGCGGGACCACATCGGGGCTGGCCTCTCCGGGCAGGACCAGGCGCTGCAGGAGGCGCTGCGGGGCCGCCCCGGCGGAGGTGGGGGCGGAGGTGGGGGTGACGTTCATGGTGCTCCTCGTCGACTCTCGGCTGGCCCGCCGATCGCGGCGGGTCGGGCGGGTCAGGCCCGCAGCAGCTCGGGCAGCTTGTTGTCGGCCATGGACAGGGCGGCGCCGATGGCCATGTGCATGTCCAGGTACTGGTAGGTGCCGAGGCGCCCGCCGAACAGGGTGCGCGGCTCGGCGTCGGCGAGCCCGCGGTAGGCGAGCAGGGTCTCGCGGTCGCCCCCGGAGTTGATCGGGTAGTACGGCTCGTCCCCGGACTCGGCGAAGCGCGAGTACTCGCGCTGGATCACGGTGCGGTCGGTCGGGTAGTCGCGCTCGGGGTGGAAGTGACGGGGCTCGATGATGCGGGTGTAGGGGACCTCGGCGTCGGCGTAGTTCATCACCGAGGTGCCCTGGAAGTCGCCGACCTCGAGGTGCTCCGTCTCCAGGTCGATGGTCCGCCATCCGAGCGAGCCCGCGGAGTAGTCGAAGTAGCGATCGATGGGGCCGGTGTAGATCACCGGCAGCTGCCCGCGGACGGCGTCCTTGTTCAGCGGCTGGTCGGTGTCGAAGTAGTCCGTGTCGAGGCGCACCTCGATGTTCGGGTGATCCGCCATCCGCTCGAGCCACGCGGTGTAGCCCTGGGCGGGCAGACCCTCGTAGGTGTCGTTGAAGTAGCGGTTGTCGTAGGTGTAGCGCACGGGCAGGCGGGAGATGATCCCCGCGGGCAGGTCCTGGGGGTCGGTCTGCCACTGCTTGCCCGTGTAGTTCTTGATGAACGCCTCGTAGAGCGGGCGGCCGATCAGCGAGATGCCCTTCTCGTCGAGGTTCTCGGGGTCGGTGCCGGCCAGCTCTCCCGCCTGCTCGGCAATCAGCGCACGGGCCTCGTCGGGCGTGTAGGCGGCCCCGAAGAACTGATTGATGGTGCCGAGGTTGATCGGCATCGGGTACACCACGCCGCGGTGCGTCGTGTACACCTTGTGCTGGTAGCCGGTGAACGAGGTGAAGCCGTTGACGTACTCCCACACCTTCTTGTTGGAGGTGTGGAAGAGGTGGGCGCCGTACTTGTGGACCTCGATCCCGGTGTGCTCGTCCGCCTCGGAGTAGGCGTTCCCGCCCAGATGCGACCGGCGGTCGATGATGGTCACCTTCGCGCCGTGCTGGGCGACGGCCCGTTCGGCGATGGTCAGGCCGAAGAGGCCGGAGCCGACGATGAGGAGATCAGGAGTCGACACGGGGGTCCTTTCGAAGCGTGCGGAGGGTCCGCCGGGGACCCGCTCACAGTAGCGGAGGGCATGGGGCGCGATGGCGCGTCCGCCCGGCGCGCCGACGGGTGTGGTCGTGCTCATGCACTCACCCGCGGGACTCGACGAAGCGGCGGTAGGCCAGGCGCCGCGCCCAGCCGGGGGCGAAGCGGTACACCAGGCGCATCCCGAGGTTGCGCAGCAGCTGACCGGGGCCGATGACGCGGTCCAGCAGCATCCGGCGCTGCAGCACCAGGTCGGAGGAGAAGAGGGTCCAGCCTCCGCGGCGGACGAAGAGCTGCTCGTCGACCCGGTAGTCCACGAGCACCTCGGCCAGATTCGCGGTGCGCGCGCCGCCGAGCACCATGCGCTCCCACAGGTAGTAGTCCTCCAGCAGCGGGAGGTGCCGATAGCCGCCGACGGCGAGAGCCGTGGAGCGGCGCAGCACCACCGTCGGGTGGTGGAAGGGCGAGTGGGTGCGCAGGTACTCGACGATCTCGTCGTGCGCGAGCGGGCGGCTGCGCAGCGGCCCTGTGCCTGCCGGGATGCGATCGCTGAACTCCCGCATCGCCCCGCCCACGAGGTCCAGCGGTGCCGGGACCTGCCCCGGCGCCGCGGGGGCGAGGCCCGCGGCGACCGGGATCTGTCGGGCGAAGCGGTCCGGACGGCAGAGATCGTCGGCATCGGCCCGGGCGACGAGCTCGTACGGAGAAGCCAGCAGACCGTCCTGCAGGGCCGCGGCAACGCCGCGGTGCGCCGGGTGCCGCAGCACCCGGGCGGGACCGAACTCGCCTGCCTCGACCCGGGCGACGAGAGCCTCGAGCGCGGGCGGGAGGGGGCCGTCGACCGTGAGGATCAGCAGGGTCGGCGCGAGCTCCTGCTCCCGGGTCGCCGAGACGAGCGCGAGCTCGACCCGCTCGGGGAGGTCACGGCCCCACAAGGGCATCAGGAGGGCGAAGTCGGGCGGGCCGCCCCGGGCCGACCCGGCAGAGGGGCCGGCGGTCATCGGCCGGCCGCCCGTTCCACCGCGCGCACGTCGGCCGCGGCCTCGCCGTCGACGGCGAGGACCTGGGCCGAGGGCCGCGGACCGCGGGCCAGGGCGGCGAGGAGCCCGCGCAGGCCGCTGCCGAGCAGGTCCCCCCGGTGGCGGAGCAGCTGCCCGGCCCAACCGAGGGCCGTGCGGCCGCCGTAGAGGGCCCGCTCCAGCGGGGTGAAGGAGTCGGTGCGCAGCAGGGCCCAGAGACGGTTGCGCACGTCGTAGTAGAAGCGGCCGCCGGGGTTCGCCTGGGCGTTGTCGAAGCGGACGGTGCGATGCTCGACCACCGACCCGGGGACCGCGATCCCGCGGCCGCGGCGCAGCAGGCGCCCCGTGTGCTCGAAGTCGTCGGACCAGATGAAGTAGTCGGCGATCGGCAGACCCAGTCGGCGCACGTCCTCCGCGTTCAGCAGGGCGGAGACGTAACTCGCTGTGCGTATCGGCCGGCCATGGGCGCGGGCGGCGTCCTGCTTCTCGCGGGCGCTCGCCCCGAGGCGGGTCCGCTGGCTGTTCATCGGGTGGGGGCGACCATCGGTCCAGACGGCGCGCGAGCTCAGCACCGAGAGCCGCGCGGGCGAAGCCTCGAGGGAGCGCAGCAGCTCGGCGAGGGCGGCGGGCCGCGGAACGGTGTCATCGTCCATCACCCACACCCAGTCGGCGCCGTGCCGCTGGAGGGCGCGGGCGATCCCCGCGGCGAAGCCGCCGGCCCCGCCGACGTTGCGGCGCAGATGGAGGACGTCAGCTCCCAGCGGATGCTCGTCGGCGACGCGCCCGCTCGCATCACTCGAGGCGTTGTCGATGACCACGACCGCGTCGGGCCGACGGGCCTGGGCGGCGAGCGCATCGAGGCAGTCGCGCAGCAGCTGCTCGCGGTTGTAGGTGACCACCACCGCGACGATCCGCTGGGAGGCGGCTCCCGCGTGGGCGGTGCGATCACTCGCCCGGGCCTCGCCCGAGGGTGCGGATTGGGTCACGGATCCTCCTGCGCAGTCGATGCCGCCGCGGCGACGGGCCCAGTCTACGGAGGCGCACGACGGGGAGGGGACGGGGAGGGGCGGGCCGTGTGAAGGTTCGCGGGAGGTTCGGGGACCGGGCGGGCGAGGCGTGCGTGACTGCGGCGCGCGGCACCGGCGGTGCCGCTACCCTGTCGGACGCCGAGCTTCCCCTCAGGGCCCCTGCACCTCCTGCCGCAGGGCCCCTCTCGGCGGCAAAGGAGATGCCTGTGACCGAGCAGCCCCCGCGCTCGCGGCGCCCCGGCGGACCGCGACGACCCGCGGGCCATCGCGCCCGCGCCGGCGGCAGCGCGCGCCCGATGCGGCCCGCAGCGCAGGACCTCCCGCCGTCGGTCGCGCCGGGCCCGGCGACCCGCCCCCTCCCCCGCTCCGAGCAGTGGAGCCAGGCACCGGGTGACGCCGCCGGTCCGCCCCCGGGCGTCGGCATCGCGCAGGGCGGCGACGGACCTCGCGGCCCCGAGTCCCCCCGGAGCCCGAGCTGCGGAGGCGGCCCCGACGGTCGGCACCCCCGCCGCCGGCACCGCACCCCCCGCGCCGTGCGCCTCGGCGCGACCCTCCTGGTGCTCGTGCTCGTCGTGGTGCTCGGTTGGGGGCTGGGCCTGACCGCCTGGGCCGGCAGCCGCATCGAGCACGTCGACGCCCTCTCCGGGGCGGCGGACACCCCCGGCACGACCTATCTCATCGCGGGCTCCGACGGCCGCGGCGGGGAGAAGGTGTCCGACGATGGCACCGAGGGCGCCCGCACGGACACGATCATGCTCCTGCACCGCGCCCCGAACGGGAACAGCTACCTCGTTTCCCTCCCCCGCGACACGCTCGTGGACATCCCCGGGTACGGCGGCTACAAGCTCAACGCCGCCTTCGCCTTCGGCGGCCCCGCCCTCCTGGTGGAGACCGTCGAGGAGTTCACCGGGCTGACCATCGACCACTACGTCGAGGTCGGCTTCGACGGGGTCGCCGACATGGTCGACGCCGTCGGGCACGTGAACCTCTGCATCGACCAGGACGTGGACGATCCGAAGTCGGGCCTGCAGATGACCGAGGGCTGCCACGACGTCGGCGGGGACCAGGCGCTCGCCTTCGTCCGCGCCCGCTACTTCGACCCCACCGCGGATCTCGGACGCCAGCAGCGTCAGCAGCAGTTCGTCGGCGCCCTCATGGACCGGGTGACGTCCCCCGCCGTGCTGCTGAACCCCGTGGCGCAGGCCCGCCTCGCCGGCGCGGGCTCGAACGCGCTGATCACCTCCGAGGGGACCGGCATCCCCGCCATCGGCCGTATGGCCCTCACGGCGCGCTCAGCGATGAACAGCGGACGCACCCTGGCGATCCCGATCGAGGATCCCGAGTACCAGACCAAGCACTCCGGGGTCGCGATCCTCACCGACGAGGACGACGTCGCCGCGTTCTTCGACGGCATCGCCGACGGCTCCGCGGAGCCCGCGGCGGGGTAGGGCCTGCCGCTCGGTCCGTGCAGTATCGAGGGCCGAGTCAGCCCGGGTGCGATGACGACGTCGCTCGGCCCGCACCGCCCTGAAAGCCCACAGCTTCGCTCCCCATCGCACGGGCTCAGTTCGCGCAATCCCACGCTGGCATCGCTCTCTTCGGGCCGCCGCACCGCCCTGCACGCGATCCTCGAGCGTCAGAGCAACCCCTTGTGCCCCCCCCCGTTTCGCGGCTTATCCTCCGGGGACGCAACGGGGCGTCACTATGGGAGTGCAGGTTGGCAGCTCGCAGTAGTTTTCGAACTCTTGTCATCGCGTCGACAGCAGGCTTGCTGCTCGTTCTGTCGCCGGGGGTTGCGAGTGCCGGTACCGCAACAGGTCCCACCGGATATTTCTCCGCAGGCTCGGCGAACTATTCCAACTACTCGAGAATTATCACGAACTCGACCGCTGGCGATCAAGGTCGCACCGGAACCTTGTCGCTCAGCGGTAATCGACCGGCTGGGCATTTCGGGAACCTGACGCGCGCCTACACCAGCAGCGGCGCACTCAAGTGCAGCAGCGGATACACCTATACCGACAAATCGGCGAGCAGCCTGTCGACGGTTTGCTTCTTCGTTGGGCTGAGTGGCTCCGCATACTATTCACACGGGGTGTCGAAAGCGTGGACCGGCAGTGATTACAAGGCTGTCTACGCCCCGAGATCTCCGAACCAGAACAACTAGCAGACGAGGGAAACGATGAGAAAGCATCGACAGGCGACCGGCGCGCGTCGCTCAATGACCATCATCACCGCGGCGCTGTTCATCGGCGCAGCATTCGGCCTCGGGCTGGCGACTCAGCTGCACACCCCACCTGCGAGCGCAGAGTCGGAGGATGACGCCCTGTTCCCGGTCAATGAGAACGGTCAGACCTACGGTTCCCTCGCCGACGCCCCGAGCGACCAACAGGCCCCCGACCTGATCCTCGTCGAGCTCGACGACGGGAGCGAGGCATACGTCCTCTCCGAGGATCTCTTCGCCGCGGAAGGCGGGGACGTCAGCTCCCCTGACGAGGCCGTCGAGTACATGGAGCGCGAGAGCTCCGAGAATCTGGGCGACGTCTCCGGTGACTCGGTCGATGGAGGTCTCCCCCTGTACACCAGGGACGGCACGCCCTTGGCTGAGGAGTGGGATGGCCTCGGCACCAACGGCGAAGCGGTCACCGAGGACTGAGGCCTCTCGTGTCAGCATCGACTTCTCCGGGGTGAGGTGAGCGGCGTCGACGGGTGTCCCCGGATCATCCTCCGGGGTGCTCGGGGATGGTCCAGGAGTTCGCGCGAGTGCCCCCGGGACAGGCGGACGCGCAGGCTATGATCGACGTGGCGCACCGAGGGCGCCGCCTGTCCGCGGGAAGGGCTCAGCCCGCCTCGGTGCCGTGCACGAGGATGCCCGTCTCCCCTCCTGCCCGATCCAGCGGACGCCGGGCTCGGAGCGGAGGCCGCCATGTCCCTGCAGTACCTTCCCGACCATCCCGATCCCTCGGCGCTGCGGCGCCGGGCCAAGCGTCTGCGCGACGCCGCGCGCGCCGGGGAGCCCGAGGCCCGCGCGCTCCTGCGCGCGCACCATCCGGACGCCGAGCCGCTGCTCGGCGCGGACCACGACCACGGGGCGGCCCTGCCTCTCGCCGCCGCGCAGCTGGCCCTCGCGCGGTCCTACGGCTTCTCGTCCTGGCCCGTCCTGCGCCGGCACGTGGACGAGGTCCTCGCCCGCACCCGCCGCCCCGATCAGGCAGCGGCCACCGGTCCGCGGGACCGGCTGCTGCGCGCGATGACCGTGGACCACAGTCGTCGCGGCGCCCCCGACCTCGCGGCGGCCGCAGCGCTGCTCGCGGCCGAGCCGCACCTGGCCCGGACGGATCTCGCCGTCGCCGCCGCGCTCGGCGATCCGGTCGCGGCCCGGGAGCTGCTCCGCACCGACCCAGCCGCGGTGCAGCGGGAGGGCGCGCCCTACGGCTGGCCGCCGCTGCTGCACCTGTGCTACTCCCGCTGGACCGGGCCGCTGCCGGACGGGCGGACGCCCGACCACCCCGCGGTGCTGCGGCTGCTCCTCGACGCGGGCGCCGATCCGAACGCCGGGTTCCTCTGGGACTCCCTGCCGTCCCCGTTCACGGCGCTCACCGGGGTGTTCGGCGGCGGCGAGCAGGGCGCTCCCCCGCATCCCGCGGAGACCGCCCTGGCCACGGGGCTGCTGAGTGCCGGAGCCGACCCGAACGACAGCCAGACCATCTACGACCGGGGTGCGGGCGACACCGTGGTGCGGGACGACACCGCGTGGCTCGCGCTCCTGCTGCGGGCGGGTCTCGGCCGCGGCGACGGCGGGCCCTGGCACCGGCTCCTCGCGCCGCGCCACCAGTCCCCCGCCCAGCAGCTCTCCGAGGCGCTGCTGCACACGGCCTGCCACGACCTCACCGCACGCGCGACCCTGCTCCTCGAGGCGGGCGCCGATCCGGAGCGGCCCAGCACCCATCCCCTCCACGGCGGCCGGTCGCCGCTGCGGGAAGCCGTGCGGCACGGCGCCGTGGGCGTGGCCCGCCTCCTCCGGGAGCACGGGGCCCGCGGGGAGGACCTCACGGCGGAGGACGCGGCGATCGGGGCGCTGCTCGGCCCGGCCGACGCCCTCGCGGACCGAGCCGTCGCGCGGGAGATGCAACGGAGCCATCCGGATCTCGTGGCGCAGGCCGCCGCTCTCGGCCGGCCCGAGGCCGTCGCGCAGCTCCTGGATCTGGGCTTCGCGGCCGACGCGCGGACGGCGGAGGGAGCCACAGCGCTGCACGAGGCAGCGGTGCGCGGGAACCACGCGACGGTCGAGCTGCTGCTCGCCCGCGGCGCGGACCCGACCCTGCGCGATCCGACCTACGGGGCGACCCCGGCCGGATGGGCACGACACACGGGGCGCGAGGTGCTCGCCGGGCTGCTCGAGGCGGCGGAGCAGGAGCGCTGAGGGCCGGCGCTCCGGGGACTTGTCAGCGGGGACAGGTCAGCGGAAGAGCATGTCGATGACGATGTTCACCGAGTTCAGCACCGACTGGCCCTTCGCGCGGGAGTAGTCGGTGTAGAGGATGTGCACCGGGTGCTCGCGCACCGTCAGCTCATGGCGACCGATCTCCTCGACCAGCTCCGAGGCGTGCGCCATCCGGTTCTGCTCGATGGTGATCTTCTCGCAGGCGTGCCGGCCCAGCACCCGCAGGCCGTTGTGGGCGTCGGTCAGCTTCACCCCGGAGGTGAGGTTCGAGTACCAGACCGCGCCGCGCAGCACGAGGCGCTTGATCAGGCCTGGCTTCGTACGGGAGTCGAGGAAGCGGGACCCGAGCACGACGTCGACCCCTTCCGCCTCCCGCATCGCGATCATCGAGGCGGCGTCGTCGACCTGGTGCTGGCCGTCCGAGTCGAAGGTCACGATCTGCCGCATCCGCGGATCGCGGAGCGCGTAGTCGATACCGGTCTTGAGCGCGGCGCCCTGCCCCATGTTGTAGGGATGGCGGACCACGACGGCGCCGGCCTCGGCGGCGATCCGGCCGCAGTCGTCCTCGCTGCCGTCGTCGACGCACACCACGAGCGGGTACCGGGTGCGCAGGTCGCGGATGACGTCGCCCACGACCTCGCCCTCGTTGAACATCGGCACCACGAACCAGGTGCTGTCGGCGCCGGGCGAGGCGGGGGGTGCGGAGGCGCCCGCGGGGCCCTGCTCACCCGGGGGCTCGGTCTTGCTCACAGGCTCTCCTCCGGTGCTGGCGACGGGTCGACGGGCGGCGCGCCACATCGAGGTCGGCGACGGCCGATGAGGATACCCTGTCACGGTGGGCCGCCCCCGAGCGGTCATCCCCGCACGTGCGGCGCGCCACGGCGCCGAGAAGGAGAACCCATGAAGACCGCTGTCGTCGCCCTCGGGAAGATCGGCCTGCCGCTCGCGGTGCAGTTCGCGGACGCCGGCCACGAGGTGATCGGCGTGGACGTGAGCGCCCGCCAGGTCGAGCTCATCAACCAGGCGAAGGAGCCGTTCCCCGGGGAGGCGCACCTCCAGGAGAAGCTCTCCGAGCTGGTGCCCGCCGGGAAGCTCCGCGCGACCACCGACTACGCCGAGGCGATCCCCGGCGCGGACGCCGTGGTGATCGTGGTGCCGCTGTTCGTGGACGACGCCACCTGGGAGCCGGACTTCGCGTGGATGGACGCGGCGACCCGTTCCCTGGCCGAGCACCTCACCCCCGGCACGCTCGTCTCCTACGAGACCACCCTCCCGGTCGGCACCCTGCGCACCCGCTTCGTGCCGATGATCGAGGAGATCTCCGGGCTGAAGGAGGCCCAGGACTTCTACGCCGTGTTCTCCCCGGAGCGGGTCCTGACCGGTCGCGTGTTCGCGGACCTGCGCAAGTACCCCAAGCTCATCGGCGCGATCTCCGAAGAGGGCACAGCCCGTGCCCGCGCCTTCTACGAGTCGGCGCTGACCTTCGACGAGCGCCCCGACCTCCCCCGCCCCAACGGGGTGTGGGACCTCGGCTCGCCCGAGGCCTCCGAGCTGGCGAAGCTCGCCGAGACCACCTACCGCGACGTGAACATCGCGCTGGCGAACGAGTTCGCACTGTTCGCGCAGGACAACGGCATCGACGTGTACAAGGTCATCGAGGCCTCCAACTCGCAGCCGTACTCCCACATCCACCAGCCCGGCATCGCCGTCGGCGGCCACTGCATCCCCGTGTACCCGCGGCTGTACCTCTCCACGGACCCGAACGCGACCACCGTGCGCACCGCCCGCACCCTGAACGCCTCGGTCCCCGCGCACCTCGTCGAGCGGGCCGCGAACCTGCTCGGCTCCCTCGAGGGGCTGAAGGCCGTGGTGCTCGGCGCGTCCTACCGCACCGGGGTCAAGGAGACCGCGTTCTCCGGCGTCTTCCCCGTGGTCGAGGAGCTGCGCGCACGGGGCGCCGAGGTCGCGGTCCACGACACCTTCTACGACGCCGAGGAGCTCCGCGGCTTCGGCTGGGATCCCTACACGATCGGCGACGCCGCGGACCTCGTGATCGTGCAGACCAACCACCCCGAGTACGCGGAGATCGGCTCCGCCGACATGCCCGGCGTGAAGCTCATCGTGGACGGCCGCAACATCACCATCGCCGAGAACTGGGCCGGCACCCCCCGCCTCGTCCTCGGCGACGGCTCCGCCTCCACCCACCAGCAGGCCGAGGAGGCCTGAGACGGTGGAGGGCCTGGACCAGCTGATCGCGCTCGGCCCCGCGCTCGGGGTGGGCAGCCGCACCTTCATCATCCAGCTCGTGCTCGTGCTGGGCATCGTGGTGATCGTCGGCTGGCTGTTCGTGAAGCGCGGGGCGAAGCAGCTCGCGGTGCGCCGTCTGCTGATCATCGCCTTCGCGGTGTTCGCGGTCGCGACCGTGCTGTTCCCCGGGATGCTCAGCCGAGTCGCGAACCTCGTGGGCGTGGGCCGCGGCGCGGACCTGCTGCTGTACGCGACGGTGTTGGTGCTGCTCGGCTTCCTCGCCCTCCAGGAGGCGCGCACCAAGGCCGCGGAGAAGCGCACCACCTATCTCGCGCGCCGGCTCGCCCTCGACGAGGCCGAGCAGCCCGGTGACTACCGCGCCCGCGCCCTCGGGACCCCCCGGGACGGATGAGCGACCTCGCCCAGCTGCTGATCGCGATCGCGGTCGTCCTCGCGGCCGCCTATCTTCCCGGCTACGCGATCCCCCGAGCCCTCGGCGGCTCGCGCCTGCTGTCCCTCGCCGTAGCGCCGGCCGTCGGCGCCGCGACGGCGGGGCTCGCGGCCCTGATCTCCCCCTTCCTCGGGATCCCCTGGTCGCTGCTGCCGCTGCTGGGGTGCGGCGCGCTGCTCACCGCGGCGGCGCTGCTGCTGCGCCGGCTCGGCGTGCGCCTGCCGTCGACCGGTCTCGACGGGCCGCTCATGCCCCCACACACAGTGCCCCTCGCCCCCCTGTGGATGCTCGTGGCCCTGGTGGTCTCCCTGGGACCGATCCTGCTGCAGGGCCGTCGTCCCGATGTCGTCCTCGAGCGCTGGGACACGCTGTACCACCTCTCGGCGCTGCAGCGGATCCGGGAGACCGGCACCGCCTCGAGCCTGGATCTCGGCTCCGTCTCCAACACCGCCGGGACCCCCACGGCCTATCCCGCGGGCTTCCACGCGCTCGCCTCCTCCGTGCCCGGCGTGGAGGTGCCGATCCTGCTGAACGGAGCGGTGCTGGCCCTCGCCGTGCTCCCCTGGATCCTGGGGACGGCGTTCCTGGCCCGCACGGTGTTCCCCGCCGTGCCGTGGGCCCCCTTCGCCGCCGGGATCGGGGCGGCGATCGTGCCGGCCGCCCCCGTGGACGAGTGGATCCATCTCTCGGCGATCCCGAACCTCACGGGGTTCGCGGCCCTCCCCGGGGCGCTCGCGGCGGTCCTCGCGCTGTGGCAGGTGCTCTCTTCCGCCCTCCTGGCCTCCTCCGACGACGCGCCGCGCGGGGACCGTGCACGGCTCCGCCCCGTTCTCGCCGCCCTGGCCCTCGCCGCGTTCGCGTTGCTCGGCCTCGGCCTGCTGCACCCCAACGTCGCGCTCCTGGCCCTGGTGCTGGTCGCCGTGCTCACCGCCTGCACCATGGCGCCCGCACTGCGCCGCCGTCCCCTGCTCGCCCTCGTGCCGCTGTTCGTGATCGCCCCGGTGATCGTCGCCGGCACCACTCCGCTGGGCTCCTCGGTCACCGACTTCACCGGTGGCCTGCAGGTGCCCTGGTGGTCGGCGCTCGGGGAGATCCTGCTGGGCCTGCTGACGGTGTGGCCGATGGCGCTCGGCGTGGTCCTCGCCGCGGTGTGGTGGCCCGGACTCGTCACCTCAGTGCGCAGCGGGGCACGCTGGGTCGCGGTGGCCTGGATCGTGGTGGCGGTGCTCTATCTCGACGCCGCCCTCGACTCGTCCCTCAACCTCTCCGCCCTCTGGTACCGCGGGCAGGACCGGCTCTCGATGCCGCTCGCCATGTTGTCCGTGCTGCTGCTGGTCCCCGGGCTGCGCGCGTGGCACTCCCTGCTCGAACGGGCAGGCAGCACGGGCCACGCCTCCCTGCCGCGCCGGGCGATCGGCCTGGTGCTGGTCCTCGTCGCCGTCGTCGCGGTCGGCGCCTCGATCCCGACCCGCGCCGACAACGCCGCGAAGAACCTCGCAGCGGAGTACTCGGGGCGCGGTCGCTTCCTGCAGCAGGACGAGCTCGAGGCCTGGGCCCGGGTCGCCCCCGACCTCGACCCCGACCAGAAGGTGCTCGGCAGCCCCTTCTCCGGGGCCTCGCACCTGTACGCGATCGAGGGGGTCGACGTCTACCTGCCCGTCGCCGGGCTCTCGCTCACCGAGGCGGATCAGAACACCATCTACTCGGTGCCGCTGGCCGCCGAGTCCCCCGCGCACTGCCGGAATCTGCTGGACCGCGACATCGGCTACATCTATCAGGACCGTCTGCTCTACCAGTACGACCCGCGGTACGCGGCGATCGGTCAGGCCGACGAGTCGCTCGGCGAGGTGGTCTTCGAGACCGAGCACTCCCGGCTGCTGCGGGTGGAGTGCGATCCGGGCAGCTGACCCGGCGGGACGTGAGAATCGCCGCGCCGTGGCGGAGCGCATCGACCGCGCCCATCTGCGATGCTCGCCAGATGTCCTCCACCTCCCCCGTGCCGGGCACCGCATCGGCCCCCTCCCCCGCATCCGGCGACTCCACCCGCGAGTACCTCCCCTTCCTCGACGTCGCACGCGTCGTCGCCGTCCTCGGAGTGGTCGCGATCCACGTGATCGGCGGCGGGGTCAGCTCCGGCCAGTCGGGGATCGCCCTGGTCGCGCTGGACATGGCGCTGATCGCCGCGGTCCCGGTGTTCTTCATGATGTCCGGGGCGCTGAGCCTCGACCCCCGCGCCCTGCGGCGCGGTCCCGCGGACTTCCTGCGGCGCCGGGCCGCCCGCATCCTGCCCGCCCTGGTCGTGTGGTCCCTGTTCTACGTGCTCGCGGTGCGGATGGTGCTCAGCGAACAGCGGTTCACCGGCCCCGACGTGCTCGACATGCTGGTCGGCGGAGACGCCTACACGCACCTCTACTTCCTCTGGGCGATCGCCGGGCTCTACCTGCTCACCCCGGTGCTGCAGCCCTTCCTGCAGGTCGACGAGGGCCGACGCGGCTGGATCCTGGGCCTGGCCGCCGCGGGGTGGACGGTGCTGGTGATGGCGCTGGGGCAGCTCGCGGCCCTCGAGCTGCTGCCCGCCGCCCCACTGACCGCCGGGGCGACCACCTTCGCCCTGATGTACGTCGGCTACTTCGTGCTGGGCCGGGCGATGCTCGTGAGCCCGCTCCCGCGCCACGCCGCCTGGGCCGCGCTCGCGAGCGCCCCGCTGTTCGTGGCCCTGCTGACCTGGCTGTACGAGGCGCTGCGGGATCAGCGCGACGTGGCGACTCCGGATCCCTGGATCGCGATGCTCGCGCCCAGCTACGTGTCGCTGCCGACGGTGCTGTACGCGGTGCTGCTGATGGCCGCGGTGAGCTCGCTCTGCCGTGGCTGGCGGGTCTCCGAGCGGACGGGCAGGATCCTGCGCCGCCTCGGGGAGGCGACCTTCGGGGTCTTCCTGGTGCACTTCGCGGTGCTCGCGGGGCTGCGTGTGGTGCCGTGGCTCGCCACGTTCGACCCGGCGCCGATGGCCGTCTGCTTCGTGGTGACGATCGCCCTCTCGACGGCGTTCGCCCTGATCGGCGCGCGTATCCCGGGACTGCGCCGGATCCTCTGATCCATCGCGCAGGCCCTGCCGTCCCGGCCACCCGCGTCGCCCGCGGCGTCGGGGTGATCGGGGCCGGTCTCAGTCGTCTAGCGAGGAGAGCACCGCGCGGGCAGCCTGTGCGGCGCAGCCGGCGAGGGAGGCGTTCTCCTGCGTCCAGGCGCGCAGGTGTGCGGCCGAGGGCACGTCCGTCCCTTCGAGCGCCCGCGTCATCGCCTCCGCGACCTGGTCCGCGTCGTAGTCGCAGGCCCAGCCGAGACCGTTGTCCCGGATGCGGTCATGGGCGGAGCCCTCGCCTGCGTGGATCACCGGGGTTCCGGTGGCGGTCGCGGCGTAGATCTTGGTGGGCAGCGCGAACTCGTACCCCTGGCCGGGCGTGATCGAGGAGAGCCCGGCGACCGCACCGCGGAGGAACGCGGCGACCTGCGCCGGCGGGATCTTGTCGCGGAACTCGATGCCCTCGAGGCCCTTCTCGGCGACGGTGCGCTCGAGCTGGTCCCGTCCGCTGCCCTCGGAGAAGAACAGCAGCCGAGCGCCCGGATGCTCGGCCCGGACCGCGGCGAAGGCGTCGACGAAGATGTCGGCTCCCTGCCACTCGGAGACGGTGCCCGCGTACACGAAGTACGGTCCGTGCTCGCCCGCGTCGGGGCCCTCGACCGAGAAGGTGTCGGTGTCGATGCCGTTGCCGACCATCACCAGCGAGTCCCGGGCGCCGATCAGCTCCTCGACGCGGTGCTGCACGCCCGGGGAGATGGTGAGCACGCGCGCGGCGCGCCGCCACACGGTGGTCTCCGCGATCCGCACCGCGGCGCGGACCGGAGCGGGGACGCCCTCGACGCTGTCCGTCGCATCGGACCAGATGTCCGCCGCGTAGAAGGTGTACGGCACGCGCCGGAGCGCGGCCGCGACCATGCCGACCAGCCCGGTGGTGGGCGGCGGCTCGAGCACGAGGGCGTCGAGGTCGCGGCGCAGCAGGAGCCGGAGCGCGAGCGGCACGTCGAAGCTGAGATAGGAGACGTACCCGCGCACCTGCCCCTGGGAGTCCCGCTTCACGGGAAAGCGGGAGATGCCGACCTCGCGTCGCCGCGCGGCGCCGGGCACGGTGGTGGTGAGCACTGTGACCTCGGCCCCGGCCTCCTCGAGCGCGGTCACGAGCGCCTGCTGCCGGAAGGCGGCCGCGACCGGCTCGGGTGCGTACACCCGGGTCGCGACGGCCACCCGAGGCGGTCGGCGCGATCCGGTCACGGCGCCCGTGCGGCGGATCCTCAGCATCAGGCCCGCTCGCGCAGCGCGTCGACGCTGCGCAGGGACGCGTTCCCGTCGCCGTAGTGGGCCGGGCGCTCCGCGGTGGGGCGGGACCTGGTGACCGCGGCGGTGAGCTCGGAGGGGTCGACGACGAGGCGGTTCCAGTCGTTCTCGAGGGTCTCGACCCATTCTGTCTCGGTGCGGACGGTCGAGGTGGGGGTGCCGAGGAGGTAGGCCTCCTTCTGCAGGCCGCCGGAGTCGGTGACGACGGCGGCGGCGTGCTGGACGGCGTTGACCAGGTCCGGGTAGGCGATGGGCGAGCCGACGTGGACGGCGCCGCCGGCCAGCTCGATCCCGGCCTCCTCGGCCTTCGCGACGAGGCGGGGATGGGCGAAGAGGGCCAGCGGCATGTCGAGCCCCTGCAGGGCGGAGACGATCGCGGCGAGCCGGGCCGGGTCATCGGTGTTGTCGGCGCGGTGGATGGTGGCGACCGCGTAGTCGGAGGCGGGGTCGATGCCGTCGGGCAGCACGACCGGGGCGTCCTTGACGGACTCGGCGACGCGCAGGCACACGTCGGTCATCACGTCGCCGGTGACGAGGGTGCGCTCGGCGAGGCCCTCTGCGGCGAGGTGCTCGCGGGCGACCTCGGTCGGCGCGAGGAGGAGGTCCGCGGCGTGGTCGGTGAGGACGCGGTTGTGCTCCTCGGGCATGCGCCGGTTGAAGGAGCGCAGGCCGGCTTCGAGGTGGGCAACCTTGAGGTGCATCTTCACGGCGGAGAGGGTGCCGGCGAGCGTCGAGTTGGTGTCGCCGTAGACGAGGGTCCAGTCGGGGCGGTGCTCCTCGAGGACCTCGTCCATGCCGGCGAGCATCGCGCCGGTCTGGCGGCCGTGGGAGCCGGAGCCGACGGCGAGGTTCACGTCGGGGGCTGGGATCCGCAGATCGGCGAAGAAGACGTCGCTCATCGCGGCGTCGTAGTGCTGTCCGGTGTGGACGATGACGTGCTCGACGTCGTCCCGCTGCGCGGCCGCGTCCGCGATCGCGGCGAGCTTGACGAACTGCGGGCGGGCACCCACGACGGACAGGATCTTCATGAGGACTCCCGGGGCGATGGCGGCTGCTGTGCCCCGGGGGCGACCCGAGGGCAGGGGCCACTGTATCGGCATTCGGGCCGCCGACGGCGCAGGCGATACCCTCGGGGCCGGGCCGTGCCCGCCCCCGTCCCCTCCGAAGGGAGTCCCGTGAGGATCACCGCCGTCAGCGCCTGGTTCCCGACCGCCGCCGCTCCGAGCCGCGGCTCGTTCGTGCTGCGCGACCTGCTGGCGATCGCCCGGCACCACGAGGTGCGCCTTGTGCACCTGGTGCCGCCGCAGGACGCCGACGGCACCGTGCGGGAGGTCGTCGAGGGCCTCGAGGTGCTGCGTGTGCCGATGTCGCCGCGCCGTCCCGCCGAGGTGCTGTCCGCCGCCCGCGCCCTCGGCCCGGCGCTCGCGGGTGCCGACGTGGTCCACACCATGGCCTTCCCCTCCCTGCTGCCGTTCTCGGTGCCGGGGCTGAGCCCGGTCCCGCAGGATGCCGCCTGGGTCCACACGGAGCACTGGTCGGCGCTGTCCACCCCGGCCTCGTTGCCGGCGCCGGTGCGCCCGGCGCTGCCGCTCCTGGCGCGGGTGCTGCGCGGGCCCGACCGGGTGACCTCCGTGTGCGAGTTCCTCGCGGAGCCGATCCGTGCGGTGCGCGGGACGCGGCCGGTCGACATCGTGCCCTGCATCGTCGATCCCCACGCTGTCGTGCCGCGGCGCGACCGTTCGGACGGCGGCCTGCGCCTGGTCTCGACCGGCGGGCTGATCCCGCGGAAGGACCCGCTGGTGGCGGTCGCGACGATCGCCGAGCTCGTCGGTCGCGGCGTCGACGCCCACCTCACCTGGCTCGGCGACGGGCCCCTGCGGGAGGCGACCGCCGAGGAGGCGCGCCGGCTGGGCGTGTCGGAGCGGGTCGATCTCGTCGGCACCGTCGACGCGGCGGGCGTGGTCGCCCACCTCTCGGCGGCCGATCTCTTCTTCGGCCCCACCCGGGCGGACAACTTCTTCGTCTCCGCGGCCGAGGCGATCGTCGCGGGTCGGCCGGTGGTCCTCGGCGCTACGGGAGGACAGGGCGAGTACGTGCGGGACGAGGTGGGTGCCCTCGTGGACGTCCAGGACGCGGACGCCTATGCCGACGCGGTCCTCGCGGTCGACGCCCGCACGCGGGACCTGCCCGCCGACGAGATCGCGGCGACCATCGGGGACTCCTTCTCGACGCCGACGGTGGGCCGCGGCTACGACGCGGTGTACCGCCGGGCGGTCAGCGCAGCGCACTGAGGTCCTCCGCGACCTGACGGGCCCGGGCCTCCCAGGAGTGGTGCTCGCGCCCTCGGCGCACCGCGTCCCGCACCCGCTCCACCTCGGCAGGGTCGTCGCGGAGCGCGACCAGCCGCGCGGCGACGGCGTCGGCGTCGTAGTCGACGGACCAGCCCATCCCCTCGCTCGTCACGAGGTCCGCGGCATGGGTGCCCGCCGAGGCGAGCACGGGCAGGCCGTGCCCGATGTACTCGAACAGCTTGATCGGCGCCGCGAAGTCGCGGTACTCGGCCGGCTCGACGACGAGGGCGCAGAGGTCCGCGGCGGCGAAGTACGGCTCGAGCTCGGCGCCGCGGCCGTGGACGACGCGCACGCGGCCCGGACCGTCGGCGATCAGCGGCTCGTACTCGGAGCGCACCGCCTCCCAGGCCTCGGGCGGCACGCAGACCGTCAGCTCCACGCCGTCGACCCGCGCCGCCCCGGCGAACAGCGCGTGCATCCGGTAGTAGTCCGAGACGTTGCCGACGTAGAAGATCCGCAGCGGCTCGTCGGGGCGCCGCCCGTGCGCGGCGGCGAGATCCGTGAGGACCCCGCCGGGGGGCAGGGCCCGCGTGATCGCGGCGTCCACGTGCGGGACGTAAGCGGCCATCTGCGCCGACGGCAGGTAGAGACGGTCGAGCCAGCGCCCCATGACCTGGAGCTCCGCGTGGTAGAGCGTCTTGGTGCCGAGCCCCACGAGGCGGGGGACGCTGAGGTCGTAGGCCGGGAACCGCCAGTAGACGTCCCGGTAGAACAGCCCCGTCGGCACCCCGTGGGCGCGCAGCAGGCGCAGCAGCTCGAGGTCGACGAGGGGGTGGGTGGGCAGATGATGCGGCTCGGTGAGGACGGTCGGCATGGTCGAGGACTCGCCGTACGCGAAGTCGATCCGCTGCCCGGCCCGCAGCCGACGCCGCAGGGCGCGCAGCTTTCGGGCCCGTTCGGCCCCGTGCCCGGTCACGTCGAGGACCTCGATCCCGAGCTCGCGGAAGGCGCGCAGCAGGCGCGGGGGGCGCGCGGCGGAACCGGTGCCGTTCTCCACCACCGGGTAGGGGGCGTGGAAGACCATCGTGGTCATGGGGCGGTCCTTCCGCGGCGGGGGTCGGGGGCGAGGGAGCGGCGCCACAGGGTCTCGGCGCGCGCGACGTACGCCGGGGGACCATATCGCGCCAGCGTGTCCTCGCGCAGTCCGGGGCGGGGAAGCTCCTCCCCCGTCGCGCGGTCCTCGAGCGCCTCCTCGAGGGCGCGGCGCAGGGCCTCGGCGTCCTCCGGCGGCACGAGCACGCCGCGGCGCGGATCCTCCCCCACCACGTCCCGCGGTCCCCAGGCATCGACGGCGATCACCGGGACGCCCACCAGCAGGGATTCGGCAAGGACCAGGCCGAAGGACTCCTGCTCGCTCGCCAGCACGAAGCGGTCGGCCGTGGCCATCGCCCGCGGCACGTCCTCCCGGGCCACGGAGCCGACGAGCGCGGCGCCGCCGGGGGCGAGCTCTGCCAGCCGTCCGCGCGGCGGGAGACCGTCGAGCACGGGGAGGTCCAGCTCGACGGAGAGCCGGCGCACCCGCTCCGGCGACCCGCCGGCGATGACCAGCTCCCGCGGGGCGTCGGAGCGCAGCGCGCGGAAGGCGGCGACGATCCGGTCCACCCGCTTGATCGGGGCGAGATGGGACAGGTGCAGGAAGCGCGTGACGGGGACCTGGCGATCCGCGGGCTCCGGCGCGGGCTGGGCGACGAGCACCGCCGACAGCGGGTTCGGCAGGACCTCCACGCTCCCCGAGGCGAGGCCGTGTCGCTCCTCCATCGCCCCGGCGAGCCCTCGGCTGACGGCGCTCAGGGCGTCGGCCGCGCGCAGCAGTTCGCCCCGTGCCCGCTCGCGGCGGGGCGGGAACAGAGCGGTCACCGCCGAGGGGCGGTGCTCGGTCAGCACCCAGGGGACGTCGAGGGCGCCGGCGACGGCGCGGGCGACCGTCGCGGCCGGATGCACGGAATGGGCGTGGACCACGTCGACCCCGGAGAGGAGCCGCCGGGCGACCCGTGCGGCCCACCGGGCGAGCAGCGCAGTGACCTGGTCGGCGATTCCGGGGAGCGGGACGGGGGCGCGCAGCCGCAGCACCCGCAGCGCGCCCTCGCGGCTCTCCTGCAGGGCGAGCGTCCCGGCGAGCGCGGCCCGGGCCGCGGCGGGGCGGCGGGGGTCGGGGTAGGTGAGCTCGGCGGCGAGGACGCTCACGGTGTGCCCCGCCGCGGCGAGGATCTCGGCCTGCTCGCGGAAGAAGGAGCCGCCGGGGTCCGACGCGCCGCGCGGGTACCACGAGGGGACCAGCAGGACGTGCATGCGGGGTCCTTCCGTTCTGCGAGGCGATGCGCGGACCGGGATCGGACCAGGGCCGAACCGGGCCCGAACCAGAGCCGGACCAGGGCCGAACCACGGCACGCGACCCGCGTCGTATCGTGGGGATCGTACGTCACCCCGTGCCCCGCCCGTCCCCAGGAGCCCGATGACCACTCCGCCGCGCGCCGCCGCTCCCCTCGCCCGTCTCACCCGCGGTGACTGGGTGCGCGTCGAGGCCGCTCCCGGGACGGAGCTCCTCGCGATCGCGCCCCGGTGGACGCCGGCGGAGATCGCCCGCACCCTCCGTGTGGCCGGGGACGCCGAGGAGTCGCTCGACAACCTCGCCGCCCGCGGCGAGGCCGCCGTGCTCCAGATCCGCGCGGACGGCTCGGCGCGCCTGCTCACCGATGCGAACCGCTCCTTCCCGCTCTTCTGGCGCCGCGCCGGCTCCCGCTGGGAGGTCTCCGACGACGTGCGGGTCCTCGCGAGCGCGGCCGGATCCGCACCGCGGCCCGATGAGGCAGCCGTGGCCCAGTTCGCCGGGGGCGGCCTCGTGCTCGGCGAGCGCACCCTCTACCGGGACGTGCACCGCACCCCGCCGGACGCCGTCGTGGAACTCGGGCTCGACGGGAGCTCGTCGACGCTCCGCCGCGGGCGCCTCGCGTTGCCCGCCCGCGGCGCGGTGACCGAGGGGGCCGAGGCCGGCGCCCTATTCCGGGACGCCCTGCTCGAGGCGGTCGCGACCCTGGTCGCCGCTGATCCCGGTGCCCGCTACCTGCTCCCGCTGAGCGGCGGTGCCGATTCCCGCCTGCTCGCGGCGGCCTTCGTCGCCGCCGGGGCGCGGGACGTGCAGTGCTTCACCTACGGGGTGCGACCCACCGCCGAGGTCGAGGTCTCCCGGAAGGTCGCCGAGCTGCTCGGCCTGCCGTGGGCCTTCGTGCCCACACCGCCCGAGGAGGTCCGGTCGGCTTGGCGCGAGCCCGAGACCGCCCGCTTCCTCGGGGACGCCTACACGGGTGCCGCACTCCCCCACATCCAGGACTGGTTCGCGCTGCGCGGCCTCGCGGCGCAGGGCCTGCTGCCGGAGGACCGCTCGCGGGCCGTGGTGGTCCCCGGGCACACCGCCGTGCGCACCCTCAAGGACGCCGACCTCCTCGACGCCCCGGAGCTGAGCCGGGAAGACCTGGTCGCGGCGATCATCCGCCGCCACTTCTCGCAGGCGGGCGCGCCGCGGGCGCTGTTGCGGGATCCGGTGCTGCGGGCGGAGGTCGAGGGGGCGCTGGACCGGGTGGGGTACGACGGCTCCCCGCTCTCCCGCGCCCGGGCCCTGCAGTCGGTGAACATCGACGGGCGGCAGAGCACGTACATCCTCAACTCGGTGCGCGGCTACGAGAGCGCGGGGCTGGGCTGGGCGATGCCGATGCTGGACCTCCCGCTGCACCGTATCGTCGCCGACCTCGACTGGCGCCTGACCCGCGACCGCGACTGGTACCGCGCCATGACTGACCAGGTGTTCCGGGACACCGCCGGCCCCGGTGCCGAGGAGCTGTCCTTCTGGGTGCCCACCGCCGTGCCCGAGGAGCGCCGGCAGCAGATGAAAGCGGCGCTGTCCCGCGTCGGCCTGCTGCGCCTGGCCGAGCACGCCGCTTCGACCCGCACCAACCTCCGCCACCCGATGGCCTTCGAGGCCTTCGCCCCGTCCCCGGCCCGCTACGGGGCCGCCGTCGCTCTCGGGACGACCCCGATCGGGGTGTTCTCCCGGGCCTTCCTCGAGGGGAGGTGGAATCCGGTGTTCGACTGGCGGGACCCGATGACCTGGGGCACCCCCGAGATCAGGGACGCGCTCGATCCCACAGACGGTTGAGGACTCCGCTGGCGGCATGGCGCGCCCGCTGCTCGCGATCGAGCAGTCCCTGCGCGGAGGCGGGGAGCAGCCGGTCGACCGCCCCCAGGCCGGACCATGCGTCCGCGACGCGGCGCATGCCCGCGACGTCTGACGCGCGCGCCATCTCCCCCAGGAGCCGTGCCTCGCCCCGCGAGAGCGCCGTGTCGATCACGGCGAGCTCCCGCCAGGCGGCGAGCTCGGCCCGCAGCGCCGCGACGTCCTCGTCGCCCAGGGTCGGCGCATGGCGCAGCAGCGTGCCGATCACGTCGCGCCGCACGGTGCGCACGGCGTAGGCGCGGCGGAACGGGGCAGGGGCGGCCCGGAACCACTCCTGGCCGCGGAGCAGGGCCGCGGGCCGCAGCATCTCCTCGACCCCGAAGCGCACCGCCTGGATGCGATCGGCGGCCCCGGCGACGACCACGTGGTGGGGCAGGCCCGCCCGCGCTAGATCGATCCGTCCCGCGGTGAGGAAGGCGCGGGAGGTGAACTCGAGGTCCTCTCCGTGGCGCAGCCCCTCGCGCATCCGGATCCCCTCGCGGCGCAGCAGGTCGGTGCGGGCCAGGATCATGGGACCGGTGCGATAGCCGAGGCGATCGGCGACCGCCCCGAGCCGACGACGCCTCCCCACCCGGACGTGCGGGATGGTGCCGGGGCTCGAACGCTCCGGGTGCTCGTGGTCCACGGTGCGGGTGCGCATCAGCACGAGGTCCGCCCCGCCGCGGGCCAGCTCCGCCCAGGCGCTGAGCGCGCCCGCCTCGAAGAAGTCGTCCGAGCCCAGCACCGTGGAGTAGGGGGTGCGCACGGCGTCGAGACCATGGTTCAGCGGACCCGCCGGGGAGGGGATGCCGTCCGCGAGGGCGAGCAGCTCGATGTCGCCCTCGAGGCCCGTGAGCCGGTCGCCAATCGGTCCCGGGTCGGTGTTGTGACAGACCACGACCGCCCGGGCCCCGTCGGCGACGACGGAGCCGACGGCCCGCTCGATCGGACGCGACGGGGTGTGGACGGGGATCGCGACGGTCACGTCGCGGGCTCCGGGGGCGAGGGGCATGGGGATCCTTCCGTTTCCTGTGCCACAGACCGAGGCGGGACCGGGCGGGCGCGGAGCGGGAGCCCGACCCGCCCGTGGTAGCTTGCGAGCTGGCCTCCGGTGCCGGGACGGGGGCAGCCGTCGAGGGAGGAAGCCGTGGGCGAGCTGATCGACGCCGCTCTCCCCTGGGGGGTGGCGATCGGCTGCACCCTAGCACTGCTGGTCCTGCCCGGATGGGGGATCCTCGTGCTCGCCCGGGTGCCGATCCGTCGTCGCTACGGCCTCGCGCCGCCGGTCACCGTCGCCGCCCTCACCGTCACCTCCGCGCTCGCGAAGCTGCTGGGACTGCCCTATGACCGTGCGGTCGTCGCGGTCTCCCTCGCCCTCATGCTGGTCCTCGCCGCGCTGCTGGGCCGCACCGTGTGGACGCAGTCGACCTCCCCCGTGCTGCAGCCCCTCGACCCGCACCCCGAGGCGGATCCGGCGAGCGTCGGCCACCGTCGCGGGGTGCGGCTCCTGGCGCTGGCCGCCCCGCCGCTGCTGTCCCTGGGCGTTGGGCTCGCCTCCGTGGTCCCCGCCGTCCGCGCCATCGGCGATCTCGACGAGCTGCCCCAGCCCTTCGACGCCTTCTTCCACCTGTCCGCGCTGCAGCAGGTGCGCAAGGGCGGCGACGCCTTCCCCTTCACGGCCCTCGGCCCGCTGTACGACCGCGAGGTGGTCCCCTACCCGGTGGGCTGGCACTCGGTCGCCGCGCTGCTGCCCGGGGACGTGGTGACCGCCGCGAACAGCCTCGTCGTCGCGACGCTGATGGTGCTGCCGCTGACCATGCTCGCCCTGATGGACCAGGTGCTGCCCCCGGGGCAAGACCGGCGGGCCTCTCTCGCGGCCCTGCTGCTGCTGCCGGCGCTGGCGACCTTCCCCTCGATCCTGCTGCGCGCGGGCCTGTGGCCCTACGCCCTCGGCGTCGCCCTGCTCCCGGCCCTGCTCGCCGCCCTGCTGCACCTGCGCCACGGCCGCCGTGCCGATCCGCATCTCACCCGTTCGATCGTCGTGCTCCTGGCGACGGTGGGCGGCACCGCCGCGACGCATCCCTCGACCGCCTTCGCCCTGCTGCTCATCGCGCCCGTGCTCCTGGCCGATGCCGTGCGCGCCGTCCGCGTCCCCGCGGAGCGGCGCCGCGGGATCGCGCTGCTGATCGTCTACGCCCTCGCCCTGGGTCTGCTCGCGCTGGTCACCGCCTCCCGCTACGGGACCATGTCCTCCTTCTTCGGACGGCTCGAATCCGGGGACGTGCTCACCGCCCTCGGGGTCGTGCTGACCGACCGGCCGGCCTTCGGCGAGCTGGTCTTTGCCCCGCAGTGGGCGCTGCTGCCGTGGCTCCTCGCCGCCTGCGGGCTGGTCGCGGGGATACGGCGCCGCTCCGTGACCGTGATCGGCCTGGGCGCGGGTCTCGCCGCGGTGGTGCTGGTCATGGTCGCCGCGCTCGTCCCCGGCCCGCTCGGGCCGCTCCTGACGTGGCCCTGGTACGGGGACCGGGAGCGCCTCGGGCCGGTCATGGCGATCGGCGTGGTCGCGCTCGCGGGGGTGGGCATCCAGGCCCTCCTCGCCGCCGCGCGACGACGGCGGGAGCGGGAGCCCTCCGGCACGATGGCGGGCCTGCTGGGCGCTCCGCTGCTGATCGCCCTCGTCATCGTGCTGGTCCTCGCGGGCACCCTCCCGGCCGGGCGCGTCGGGACGCTCGCCACCGCGACGTACCACCCGGAGGGCACGGCCTACAAGATCTACGTCTCGGAGCAGGAGGAGGAGTTCATCCGACGGTCGGCGGAGCTCCTCCCCGCCGACGCGGTGGTCCTCGGCGATCCGCGGGACGGCACCACGCTCTACTACGCAGTCGGCGATCGGGAGGTCGTCTTCCCGTACCTGCAGCCGCCCTCGGACGTCCCCCGCAAGCGGGTCGCGCGCTACGCCGACCAGATGGACGAGGTGCCGCGGGTGTGCGCGGCGCTCGAGTCCACCGGCGCGGACTACTTCTACCGCGACACCAGCGCCGACTCCGGTCGCGCCGGTGCCGATGCGCAGCAGAACGAGGAGTTCGCGGGGCTCGACGCCCTCGACACCGACGAGATGGTGCTCGTGGCGCGCGAGGGCGACTACGCCCTGTACCGCCTCGACGTCTCCTGCTGAGGCGTTCGCGCCGTCCTCCCCCTGCCGAGCCCGCGGACCCCTCCGCGGAGCCCCGGGGCGCCTCAGCGGGAGACGATCGCGGTGATCGCCCGGTCCCAGGCGGCGACCACGGCCTCCGCCCCGACCTGCTCGGCGATCGCGTCAGAGTTCGCCTTGAAGCGGGAGACGTCCTGCGCGGCGAGCTCGTCGATCGCGGCGGCGACGTCCCGGGCGGTGAAGCCAGCCGCGACCACGCCGAGGTCGTGCTCGCGCACGTGGTCGGCCATCTCGACGCTCGGCCCCACCAGCAGGCCGAGCCGCGCCTGGGTGTAGTCGAAGATCTTGTTGGGCAGCGCCAGCTCGTGGTTGAGGTTGACCGGGGGCAGCACGTGCACGCCGACGTCGGAGCGGTTGAGGGTGCCGGCGAGCTCGCGGTACGGGACCGGGTCGTGCACGGTCACGCGACCGCTGCGCCGGCCGGCCTCGCGCAGCTCCTCGATGTAGGCGGGGTCGTTGGGGGCGAGGTAGAGGTCCAGGTGGACGTCGGCGGCGGCGAGCGCCGCGCCCTCGACGATGATCCCCAGATCGCGGTTGCGCAGCGCCGCCCCGGAGTGGACCAGGCGCAGCGGCCGGTGCACGGGGGTGGGGCGCAGGTCCGCGCGATGCGGGGCGGCGTTGGTGACCACGCCGACGGGATGCCCCACGAGCCCCTCGTACTCGCGGGCGATCGCGGCGGAGACGGTGGTGACCGAGGCGGCGCGGCGCACATGGCGCCGCACGACCCAGCGAAAGTAGGGCGAGACGAAGCGCCGCCAGGTCGGGTTCTGCGCGTGGAGGGCGGGGAAGAACTCGTGCAGGTCCACGTGGACCCGCTCGGCGGGCACGATCTCGAGGGCCAGCAGCACCGTGTCGGCGTCGTTCGCGATCACCGCGTCGAAGCTCCCGCCCAGGCGGGTGCGGGCCCAGGCGGGGCCCTGCTGCGACCAGTACACGCGGCGGAACCGCCGCAGCGCGGCGAGCTTGCCGTTGACACGGTTGACGGTGCCCTCCGGCACCTCCACGTGCTGCGCGACCCCGTCGGGGGCCGGACCGTACCCGCAGGTGGTGATGTCGAAGCGGTCCTGGAAGAGGGCGATCTGCTTGAGGATCCGGGCATCCCGCGCGATCGGCGAGAAGGAGATGATCAGCAGGGACGGGCGGGCGGTGGTCATCGCAGGGGCTTTCCGTCGGGGCCGACGAGGCCGGCCAGCTGGGCCTGGAGGGAGAAGGCGGGGACGTCGGCGACGAGCTCGTCGAAGGTGCCGACCGCCTGGACGCGGGCGTCCTCCATGAAGCAGATCTGGTCGAAGCCGCGGATCGTGGAGAGGCGGTGTGCGACGGCGACCACCGTCACCTCGCCGTGCAGCTCGGCGATGGCGCGGGTGATGGCGTCCTCGGTAGCGGTGTCGAGGGCGCTCGTCGCCTCGTCCATCACCAGCACCAGCGGGTCGCTGTACAGGGCGCGGGCGATCCCGAGCCGCTGCCGCTGACCGCCCGAGAGGGCCTGGCCCCGCTCGCCGATCCGGGCGTGGATGCCGCCGGGACGCTGGGTCACCGTCTCGAGCAGCTGGGCCTGCTCGAGGCAGCGCAACACCTTCTCCTCGTCGGCATCGTCACCCCAGGTGAGGGCGACATTCTGCGCGATCGTGGCGTCGAAGAGGGCGACGTCCTGGGGGACGTAGCCGACGCGCGAGCGCCAGGCCTTCAGCACCTCCTGCAGGTCCTGGCCGTCGAGGCGGATCCGGCCGTCCTCCGTGGTCAGCAGGCCCAGCAGCAGGTCGACAAGGGTCGACTTGCCGGCGCCCGAGCGGCCCACGAGCCCGAGCGAGGTGCCGAGCGGCACGGTGAGGTCGACATCCCGCAGCGCGGGCTTGTCGCTCCCGGGGTAGGTGAAGGAGACCTTCTCGAGGGTCAGCTCGCGGGGCCGCTCGGCCATCGGCGCCTCGCCGAGGACCTCCTGGTTGGCGATGAACTCCTCGGTGGTGTGGATGTCGCGGATGACCGCCTCGGCATGCGGGATGGCCGCGGCGGTGGTCGACATCAGGGTCTGGAAGCGGACGATCGCGGGCACGATCCGCAGCCCGGCGATGCCGAAGAGGGCCACGGAGCTGAGCGCCCCGGACATGCCGCCCTCGAGGTACGCGGTCAGCCCGACCACGACGAAGCCCAGCACGAGGGCCGCCTCGACGACGAACTTCGGGGCGGCCGCGAGGAACTGCAGGTTCGCGCGGGCCCGGGTGGAGAAGCGGCGGTTGTCGTGGACCACCTGGCCGACGGCATCGAGCTTGTCCCGCAGCACGATCTCCTTGAGGGTGCCGACCATCTCGGTCATCAGCCGGGCGACCCGGAAGGAGTAGTCGCGGGAGACGCGCCCGGCCTGCAGGGAGCGGCGGGTGATCACGAAGTACAGGAACAGCCCGACGACGCCGAGGTAGATCACCGTGACGGCGGCGGTCGAGGGCTGCGTGATGAAGAGGACCACGAGCACGGCGAGGGTCGTGCAGATCTCGCCCGGCAGGGAGGCGGCGGGGAGCAGCACGCCGGACATGGTGTTGGCGATGCCGACGTCGGCGAGGCGGACCAGCTCGGCGGTCGAGCGGCTGAGGCGGTCGGTCCACGAGGCGCGGATGAAGGAGGAGAACAGCCGGTCGCCGATGGCGAGCTCGTAGGTGGACATGCGGCGGGTCGCGATCCAGGTCCACACGAGCGCGATCACGCTCTTGGAGATCATCAGACCGGTCGCGACCGCGAGCACCGCGACCGTCCCGGTGCCGGAGACGTCCCCGATGAGCGGGAGTGTCACCGTGGTGGCCCCGCCGATCAGGGGCGACAGCACGAGCGCGAGGAGGCCCAGCGCCCCGACGTCGAGCAGGGCGAGCGCCGCGAGGGCGACTGCGTAGAGGCCGAGGAAGCGCTGTGCCCCGGTGGGCAGCAGCGGCAGCAGCTCGGCGACGGTGCGGCGGAGTCTGTTCACGCCGGTCCTCCTTCGGGGCGGGCGGTGCCGCCGGGGTGCGGACGGGCGGGACCGATCCAGCGCTCCTGGGCGGAGGCCAGGGCGTCGGGATCCCGGTCATGTCGGATCTGGGCACGAGCGGCCTCGCCCTCGGCGGCCCGGCGGCCGCGGTGGTCGAGGATCCGCCGTGCGGCGGCGGCCGGATCATCGGGGACGATCCAGCTCTCGGGGTAGACGGTGCGGGCGCCGCCGTGGGCGCGCACCTGGGGCCAGTCGCGCACCACGGGGACGCAGGCGGAGGCGGCGCCCTCGGCGACGGCCTCGTGGGTGCCCTCGATGACGGAGGCGGAGAGGATCCAGCCGCTGCGGGCGAGCACGGCGGGCACGTCCTCCCGGCGGCCCAGCACCCGCACGGCGTCTCCGGCCGCGGCGATGCGGGCGAGCAGGGCGCGGGCGCGCGGGGCGTCGGCCCCGGTGACGGCCGGCTCCTCCCCCACGAGCAGGAGGGTCCAGGGCGTCCCTGCGTCCTGCGCGCGCAGCTGCTCGAGCACGTCCAGGGCGAAGTCAGCGTCCTTGGCCGGTCCGGCCCACCCCACCAGGGCGAGGAGGCGGTCGCGGGAGGGCAGGTCCCCCGGCAGGTCGAGGGCCGGAGCCGGATCCGCGAAGCGCTCGAGGTCGAGGGCGTTCGCGGTGACCGCGGTGCGCGGCGCCGCGGCGAGACGCGGGGCGATGGCCACCGCGGCCTCGCGCACATGGGTGGCGACGAAGCACAGGGAGTCCACCCGCGCCGCGTCCAGCAGCTGCGGGTAGGCCGTAAGGATCTCGTACTTGTGGATCCGGACCGAGAGGGTCCTCGCGCCGCGGTCCAGGTGCGAGAACCAGGCGGCGACCTGGTCCCCCCACTCGACGTGCACGTGGTCGACACCCTCGAGCGCGGACGCGAGGACGGCGGGGACGGGCGCGGGGCGTCCGGTGCGCCAGGTGGTGATCGCGGCGCCGACGACGGTGCGCAGGGTGGGCCGCTCGGCCGCGGGCAGCTCGTCCGCGGTGAGGGTGCGGACCTCATGCCCGGCGGCGCGCCAGGAGTCCATCACGGGGCGCAGGAAGCTCAGTCCTCCCCCGCTCAGCACGAGCACGGTCGCGGGCCGGTCGGCGGAGGCCTCGGTGGGGCCGGCGGCGGACGCGGAGGGCTCCGGGGACGACGAGGATCCCTCGGGCCCGTCACCGGGGAGGCCGTCGACCCCGGCGGCGGGGACGCCACCCGGGCGGCGGAGCACTTCGCCGACCTTCCCACCGTCGAGCACCGAGAGCACGGCGGCAGAGTCCTCGAGCAGCGGCGGGATCGCGGCGCCGAGCGCGCGGCTGGGGTGCAGCAGGAGCACCAGAGCCTTGGTGAGGGCCTCCGCCGCGGTCTCATCCCGGCCCGCCCCGAGCTCCCGCTCGGCCTCGGCGACCAGCTCCCGTACGAGTCCCTCGACCTGCCGTGCCGGAGCCCCCGCCTCGAGGGCCGCGCGGGTGCGCACGAAGCGCGCCCGACGGCCCACCGCGCCCGGGATCGCGGCGAGCGCCCCGAGCAGGAGGTCCCGGATCACAGGGCGTCGAGCTCCACGACGCTGCCCTCGCGGGCGCTCTCGAGGACCGCCTCGACGGCGCGCACCGTGTGCAGGCCCTCGCGCATGGTGACGATGTTCGCGCTGTCGCCGAGGATCGCGTCGCGGAAGGCCTCGTGCTCGGTCGCGAGCGGCTCCTTGCGCTGCAGGGCGTAGGTGATCGAGTCTCCCTCGCTGACCCCGCGGAACGAGGCCATCGACTCCCACAGGTTCGTGGCGTTCTCCCCGTTGGCGTGGAAGGTGAGGTCGGCGTTGACGGTGTCCGCGACCAGGGCACCCTTCTCCCCCGTGACCACGGTGACCCGCTCCTTGAAGGGGGTCAGCCAGTTGACGAGGTGGTTGGTGATGGTGCCGTCGCGGAGCCGTCCCGCGACCGAGACCATGTCCTCGTCCTTGCGACCCGAGCGGCGCGTGGAGGTCGCGGCGACCTGGGCGTAGGGCGACTGGGCGACCCAGGCGGTGAGATCCAGGTCGTGGGTCGCGAGGTCCTTGACCACGCCGACGTCGGCGATCCGGGCGGGGAAGCCGCCCTGACGGCGGGTGACGATCTGGTAGATCTCACCGAGCTGCCCGTCGGCGATCCGGCGCCGCATCTCCTGCAGCGCGGGGTTGAAGCGCTCGATGTAGCCGACCGCTCCGACCAGGCCCGCCGACTCGAAGGCGGCGGTGATCTCCTCCGCCTCCCCGATGTCGAAGGCCAGGGGCTTCTCCACCAGGGTGTGCACCCCGGCCGCCGCGAGGGAGAGGGCGACGTCCTTGTGGAACTGGGTGGGCACGGCCACGACCGCGTAGTCGATGCCCGCGGCGATCAGCGCGTCCACGTCGGGCAGCACCTCGAGGCCGGGGGCGGCGCCGTGCGGGTCGCCGTAGGCGTCGGCGACCGCGACCAGCTCGACGCCCTCGAGGGCGCGGAGGTTGCGGGCGTGGTGGCGTCCCATCATGCCCAGGCCGATCAGTCCGGCCCGCAGGGTCCTCTTCTCGCTCATGCTCACACTCCTGCGGCGGCGACGGTGTTGACGGCGGCGACGATCCGGTCGCGGTCCGCATCGGACACGCTCGGGTGCACCGGGAGGGACAGCACCTCGCGGGCCAGCATCTCGGTGACAGGGAGCTCCAGGTCCACGGCGAAGGTGGCCAGGCGATGCACCGGCGTCGGGTAGTACACGCCGCAGCCCACCTTGTGCTCCTCCCGCAGCGCGGTCGCGAAGGCATCGCGCTCCGCGGCGGTCGCGCCCTCGATACGGATCGTGTACTGGTGGTAGACGTGCGTCGCTTCGGGCCGGACCACGGGGGTGACCACCCCGGTCAGGTGCGCGTCGAAGAAGGCGGCGAGCTCCTGACGGCGCACGGTCCACGCGCCGAGCTTGGTGAGCTGGACGCGGCCGATCGCCGCGTGGATGTCGGTCATGCGATTGTTGAAGCCGACGACCTCGTTCGCGTACTGCGCCTCCATGCCCTGGTTCCGCAGCAGTCGGATCTGCCTGGCGTACTCCGGGGAGTCCGTGGAGACCATGCCGCCCTCGCCCGAGGTCATGTTCTTGGTCGGGTAGAGGGAGAACATGCCGCCGCGCCCGAAGGTGCCGACCTGCGCGCCCTGCCAGGTGGCGCCGTGCGCCTGGGCGGCGTCCTCGAAGATCCACAGGCCGTGGCGCTCGGCGATCTCGACGAGGCGGTCCATCGGTGCGGGATGCCCGTACAGGTGCACCGGCTGGATGCCGACGGTCCGCTCCGTGATCGCGGCCTCGACCGCGGCGGGGTCCAGGGTGAAGGTCTCGGGATCCACGTCCACGAACACCGGCGTCGCACCGCAGGCGGCGACGGAGTTGCCGGTCGCCGCGAAGGTGAAGGAGGGCACGATCACCTCGTCGCCCGCCCCGAGACCGAGGGCGAGCATGCCCAGGTGCTGCCCGGAGGTGCCCGAGTTGACGGCCACGCACTCCCGGCCGCCGGCAAGCTGCGCCCCGAACTCCTGCTCGAAGGCCTTCACCTCGGGGCCCTGCGCGACCATCCCGGAGGCCAGCACGCGGTCGACCGCGTCCCTCTCGTCCTGCCCGATGATCGGCTTCGCCGCGGGGATCATGGCGGGTTCGGTGTTCATGCGGTGGGACCGTCCTGTTCGTCGGCGTGGGAATCTGCGGAGTCGTCGGGCTCGAGGGGAGCGGGGCGCGGGGCGCCCTCGACCGGGGCGGAGGCGAGCTGCAGCCCGCCGCTGGTCTCGTCGGGGATGTACCACTCCCCCGTCACCGGGCACACCCAGGCGTCGGTGCCGTCGGAGGCGGGCAGGAGCTTCTCCCCCGCGCGGCCCACCCAGCCGAGGCGGCGGGCCGGGACCCCGGCGACGAGGGCGTGCGGCGGGACGTCCTTGACCACGGTGGCGCCCGCGGCGACCATCGCCCAGGCGCCGATCGTGACCGGCGCGACGCACACGGCGCGCGCCCCGATCGAGGCGCCCTGCTCGCAGGTCACGCCCACCGGCTCCCAGTCGGAGGCGGACTTGGGGCTCAGGTCCGGGTTGACCGCGCGCGGGAAGTGGTCGTTGGTGAACACCGCCGCCGGGCCGACGAAGACGCCATCCGCGAGGACGGCGGGCTCGTAGACGAGCGCGTAGTTCTGGACCTTGCAGCCGTCGCCGAGGGTCACGCCGGTGCCGATGTAGGCACCGCGGCCGACGACGCAGTCGGCGCCGAGCTGCGCCCGCTCCCGCACCTGGGCCAAATGCCAGATCGAGCTGCCGGCGCCGATGGTCGCCTCGGGCGAGATGTCGGCTCCCGGGGCGACCCGGTAGTCGGGGGTGTCAGTC
The DNA here is from genome assembly GCF_036321705.1 of Brachybacterium sp. J144. NCBI lineage: Bacteria > Bacillati > Actinomycetota > Actinomycetes > Micrococcales > Dermabacteraceae > Brachybacterium > Brachybacterium sp. J144. The sequence continues at coordinate 37,899 of NZ_JAZDCG010000003.1, read as the reverse complement.
ATGGGGACGACGATACCGTCCGGTCGGGCCCGCTCCCGGGATCGACGGCCCCGGGGCGCGGGCTGTCGCACATCTCGCCCCGCACCTCCGCGAACCGTTCACAGATCGTGGCCGCGACCTGCCCGTCGGACGGCCCGGAAGGCCCCGTCGCGCGCTCGGCTCGCCCCTCCGTCTTGCCTTTCCGTCGTGCCTCTCCGTTACCGGGACGCGCGCAGCGCCTCCCCCTTGGCGAGCGCGACCTCGCGCAGCTCGCCCTGGAAGGCGACCATCCGCGCGCGCAGGTCCGCGGCGCGCTCGTCGCCGCCCGCCGCGAGGATGCGGGCGGCGAGCAGGCCGGCGTTGCGCGCCCCGCCGATGGACACGGTGGCGACGGGGACACCGGCGGGCATCTGCACGATGGAGAGCAGGGAGTCCATGCCGTCGAGGTGCTTCAGCGGCACGGGCACCCCGATGACGGGCAGCGGGGTGAGGGAGGCGAGCATGCCGGGCAGGTGCGCGGCGCCGCCGGCCCCGGCGATGAGCACGCGCAGTCCGCGCTCGGCGGCGGAGCGGCCGTAGGCGACCATGTCCTCCGGCATCCGGTGCGCGGAGACGACGTCGACCTCGACGGGCACGTCGAACTCGGCGAGCGCCTCCTCGGCGGCGCGCATCACCGGGTAGTCAGAATCCGAACCCATCACGATGCCGACCAGGGGGGACAGTGTGCTCATGCGATCTCCTCGGAGGACGGTGCGGTTCCAGCGGGTCCCGGTGCGGGGACCCCGTCGATGATCAGCCGCTCGGCGCGGTGGGCGCGCGCGAGAAGGTCCTCGGCGTCCTCGCCCAGCAGGGTCACGTGGCCGATCTTGCGGCCCGGGCGCACGCCCTTGCCGTAGAGGTGGACCTTCAGAGCGGGCTCGAGGGCGAGGGCGGCGTGCATGCCGGGCACGAGGTCCGTCGCCTCCCCGCCGAGGAGGTTGACCATCACCGCCACCGGGGCGAGCGGGGTCGTGGCGCCGAGGGGGAGGTCGGCGACGGCGCGCAGGTGCTGCTCGAACTGGCCGGTGACGGCGCCGTCCATGGACCAGTGGCCGGTGTTGTGGGGGCGCATGGCGAGCTCGTTGACGCTCACCGTCCCGTCGGCGGTCTCGAACAGCTCGACGGCGAGCATGCCGACCACGCCGAGGTCCTCGGCGATCGCGAGGGCGAGCGACTGGATGCGCTCCTGCGCGGCCTCATCGAGGCCCGGCGCGGGGGCGACCACCTCGTAGCAGACCCCGTCCTTCTGGAGGGACTGCACGACGGGATAGGCGACCGCCTCGCCGTCGGGCCGCCGCGCGACCTGCGCGGAGAGTTCGCGTGCGAAGGGCACCAGCTCCTCGGCGAGGAGCTCGTCGTGCTCCCCGGCCCAGTCGGCGACCTCCGCCGGATCGCTGATCACACGCACGCCGTGACCGTCGTAGCCGCCGCGCGGGGTCTTCACCACGAGACGGCCGCCGGCCTGCGCGAGCGCGTCGGCGAGGTCCTCCGCCGAGGTGATCCGCCACCAGCGGGGGCAGGGGTGCCCGAGGGCGCTCAGCCGCTCGCGCATGACCAGCTTGTCCTGGGCGTGGACGAGGGCGGCGGGCCCGGGGCGCACGGCGACGCCCTCGGCCTCGAGTGCCTCGAGGATCGCGGTCGGCACGTGCTCGTGGTCGAAGGTGACGGCGTCGACGGCCCCGGCGAGGCCGCGCACCGCCTGCTCGTCGTCGTGCCGGCCGATCCGGACCTCGCCCGCGACCGCCGCGGCGCTCTCGGCGGGATCGGTCGCGAGCACCGTCGCGGGCAGCCCCAGCTCGATCGCGGGGCCGAGCATCATGCGGGCGAGCTGGCCGCCGCCGACGATGCCGAGACGACGAGCGGGGGGACGGGGCGCGGGATCGGGGAGCACGCGGGACAGTCTAGGTCGCGTGCGGGTCCTGGCCCGCGGGCGTCCGCACGGTCCGACCGCGGGAGCGGCGCCGCACCACGGAGCCCTGCGGGAGCCGTCCCAGCTCGCCGCCGTCCTCGTCCCCGCCCAGGTCGGGCTCGTCCCCCGGGGCGGAGATGAGGAAGACGCCGAAGGTCGCGGGACTCTCGGTGAGCAGCTCGAGGCGTCCTCCGTCGTCCTCCACCAGGGTGCGGGCGAGGGCGAGCCCCACGCCGGTGCCGGTCGAGGAGCGCCCGGACACGGAGCGCTCGAAGATGCGCGAGCCGAGCTCGGGGTCGATGCCCCGCCCCTCGTCGGAGACCTCGATGACGGTCGAGTGGTCGTTGCGCCGCACCTTGACCAGGGTGCGGCCGCCGCCGTGGGCGAGGGCGTTCTCGATGAGGGTCGCGATGACCTGGGTGAGGGGACCCTGCGATCCCCACACCGCCGCGGTGCGCGGCACCTGGATGCGCAGCTCGCGGCCGGCCCGGCGGTAGGCCGGGGACCACTCCTCGGACTGCTGCGTGAGCACCGTGCGCAGCTCGACGACGCCCGGGGTGCGGCGCTGCGAGGAGCGGGGCGCGTTGATCAGGTCGTGGACGACCTCGGTGAGGCGGTCGATCTGCTCGAGCGAGATGCGCGCCTCCTCCCGCACCCATTCCTCGGAGCTGGTCGCCAGGATCTCGTCGAGGCGCATGGACAGCGCCGTGAGCGGGGTGCGCAGCTGGTGCGAGGCGTCGGAGGCGAGGCGGCTCTCGGCCTCGAGCCGCTCGGTCAGCATGGCGCCCGAGCGGGCGAGCTCCTCGGCGACGTCGTCGATCTCGGAGATCCCGGACGGCTTCCAGGGACCGCGGGCGCGGCCGCCGCCCATCTCCTCGGCGCGGCGGCTGAGGCGGGCGAGCGGCATCGAGATCCGCTGCGCCTGCCAGAGCGCGACGGAGACGCCGATCGACAGGGCCGAGAGCGCGGCGACGGCGATCAGCACCCAGGCGCTGGCCGTGTGGGCGCGCACATCGGACTGCGGGATGAAGACGGTGATCTCCTGGCCGTTCGTGCCGAGGGTGCGCACCTCGATCGCGCCCTCGCCCGGCGGATCGCCGGCCCGGACGGTGAGGTCGTCGACCTTCACCTCGATCGCGATGTTCAGGTCGAGCTGCTCGTCGACCCGCTGCTGCAGCATCGCCTCATCGATGGGCCGGTCCTCGCTGAGCCGCTCCTCGGTGTCGATGCGGACGGTGTCCAGGATCCGGTTCGCCTCGCTGTACAGCTCCTGCCGGTTGAGGTTCAGCCACGACCACCCCAGCGGGATGCCGAGCAGGAGCACGGACAGGACCACGGTGATCAGCGTGGCCTGCAGCACGCGCTGCCACACGCGTCAGGCCTCCGTGCCGGTCTCGAAGCGGAAGCCGACTCCCCTCACCGTGGTGATCCGGCGCGGGTTGGTGGCGTCGTCGCCGAGCTTGCGGCGCAGCCAGGAGATGTGCATGTCGAGGGTCTTGGTGGAGCCCCACCACTCGGCGCCCCACACCTCCCGCATCAGGTCGTCGCGGGTGACGACGCTGCCGGCCTCGCGCACCAGCACGGTGAGCAGGTCGTACTCCTTCGCGGAGAGCGCGAGCTCCTCGCCGTCGACATGGGCGCGGCGCGCGGCGACGTCGAGGTTCACGCCGTTGACGTCGAAGGCGTCGCCGCTCTCCTCCATCGCCTGCGAGCGGCGCATGAGGGCGCGGATGCGCGCCTGCAGCTCGCCGAGGCGGAAGGGCTTGGTCACGTAGTCGTCGGCGCCCGCGTCGAGCCCCACCACGGCGTCGACCTCGTCGGCCCGCGCGGTGAGGATCAGGATCGGCGACTCGAGCCCGCCCTTGCGCAGGCGACGGGCGACCTCGAGGCCGTCCAGGTCGGGCAGGCCGAGATCGAGGATCACCACGTCGATCGGGTCGCTGCCCGCGGCGATCGCGAGGGCGTCCATGCCGCGCGAGGCGCGCGTGACGGTGTAGCCCTCGCGGTCCAGGGCACGGGAGAGGGGTTCGGCGATGGCCGAGTCGTCCTCGACGAGAAGCAGTCGTGTCACGCGTTCCATCCTAAGTCCGTGCCGTCGGCGGGGCGGGCCGCCAGGGTCTCACAGTCCCAGGTCGAGCGGAGCGGAGCGGTCCCGCCGCATCTCCATCACCCGCACCGTGCCGATGCCGTGCAGCTCGACCTCCTGCCCCTCGTCGACCGCGAAGCCGCCGGGCAGCGCCCGCTCGATCGCGGCGGCCGTCTCCTCGTCGACCATCACCCCGCCGGGCCGGGCGACGGCCTCGAGCCGGGCGGCGAGGTTCACCTTCGGGCCGAAGACGTCCCCGTAGCGGGAGAACATCGAGCCCCAGGCCATGCCCACCCGCACGGGCGGCAGGCCGGCCTCCGCGGAGAGCACCTCGGCGAGGCTCATGGCGATCTGGGCGCCATCCTCGGGCGTGTCGGCCAGGAACATGATCTCGTCGCCGACGGTCTTGACCACCCGCCCGCCGCCGACGGAGATGATGTCCCGCCCCAGGGCCTCGAAGCGGCCCACCACGTCGGCCAGCTCGGCGCCCGAGAGGTCCTGGGCGAGCCGGGTGAACTGGACCAGATCCGCGAAGCCGACGGCCCGCTGCAGCGGGAACAGCTCGTCGGTGTCGCGGTGCAGCACCTCGGAGCCGGCGCGGGCCGCGAAGGCCGCGAGCTGCCGCCGGAAGGCGAACATGACCTGCGACTCGAAGGTCTCCAGCAGCTCGGGCAGCACCTCGAGCATCCGCTGGCGCGCCTCGGCGTCGTCGAGGCCCTCCTCGTTCTTGCCCTCGTCGACCAGTGCCTCCGTGATCCACATGGCGAGGCGCCCCATGTGGAAGCCGAGGCCGCGGGTGATCGAGGCGAAGGCCCGCTCGGAGAGCGTGCCGTCTTCGACGATCGCCGCGAGGTCGCCGATCGAGTAGGCGTCCTCCTCCGTGAACACGACGGTGTCCTCGTCGACGGGGGTGAAGCCGAGGGAGCGCCAGTACACGGCGGTCAGCCGCTCGGGGATGTCCTGCTGCTCGGCGAGATCGCGGCGCGAGTACTCGCGCGGCCCCTGCAGGAGCACCTTCTCGAGGGTGCCGACGCTGCGTCGCACGGCCGCGAAGCGCCGGTTGAGGTCGAGGATCTCCTGGGTGTCCAGCGGCGTCTGGTCGAGGTCGGGCGAGGCGCCGACGGGCAGCGGGAGCTCGCCGGTCGGGAGCCTCCCGCCGGGCGCGTCGCCGCGCTCGATGTCGTCCATGCCGCTCGTCACCGCGTCCGGTCCTCCTCGTGCTCTGCTGTCTGATCCCGCTGGTCCTGGCGGTCCTGTCGTCCGGTGCGGGGCGCCGCCTGCGGGTCCGGGCCGACGGGGTCGTCGGCCCGCAGGTGCCGCACGTCGCCGACGCCCACGATCCTCCGGCCGCCTCCCGCGAGGTCCACGACCAGCCCTCCGTGCGCGTCGATCGCCCGGGCCGTGCCGTGCAGCGTCGCCGGCGTCGCCTCCGACGGCCCGTCGGCCCCCAGGGGGTCGACCCGCACCGCGCGCCCCAGTGTGAGGCACGTCATACTGTAGCGGTCCGCGAGACCGGATGCTCCCGCGTCCCCCTGGGCGGACTCGAGGGCGCCGAGCTCGTCGTGCAGGGCGAGGGCGAGGGCGCGCCCCAGCTGCACGACCAGGGCCTCCGCCGCGATCGGATCCGCCTCCGGACCCTCGAGGGGGCCGCCCTCCGCGACAGGCGCCGCCGCCGCGGGAAGCAGGCCGCCGGGGCCGCGCAGCCAGGCGACGCCGGGGACCTCGGCGCCGTCGGCGTCCCGCACCGGACCGCGCACGTTGATCCCGAGGCCGATCAGCACGTGATCCGCGCCGTGCCCCTCGACGAGGATGCCGCCGAGCTTGCGGCCGTCGGTCGTGTGCAGGTCGTTGGGCCACTTGAGGCCCAGCGCCACGGGCTCCGCGGCCGCCCCGGCCGCACTGTCGCCGCACACCTGATCGACGGCGGCGAGCGCGGCGAGCCCCGCGAGATGCGGGATCCACGTGCGGCGCGCGAACGGCAGGGAGGTGCGATGGGCGTAGGTGAGGTAGAGCCCCGCGGCGGGGCTCGCGAAGCGGCGGCCCAGCCGACCCCTCCCGGCCGTCTGCGCCCGCGCGGTCAGCACGAACGGCGCGCTCTCGCCGGCGCGGAGCCGGCGCACGGCCTCGTCCTGCGTCGAGGCGACCTCGCCGAGGCGCTGCGGGACGGGGGCGTCGGGACGGGACACGGGGCGGGACCTCTGCTTCACGGGCGGGCGGGACGGCCGACGCGGCCCGGCACCGGGCGGCACAGGGGCCGTCGGCGGCGAGGGGTAGCGTAGTATCCCCGTGTTCTTCACCCCGATCTCGCGGCCGCTCCGGCCGTGGCAGGAGGCCCCGTGACCGACGCCCCGCGGCCGCTCACCACAGCTCAGCGACTCGCGGATCTCCGCGACCGGGATGCCGCGGCGGTCGCCGCGGCCGACGAGCTGGCGATCCAGAAGCAGCACGCCCGCGGCAAGAAGACGGCTCGCGAGCGCATCGCCGACCTGCTCGACGACGGCTCCTTCGTGGAGACAGACCGCTTCGTGCGCCACCAGGCCCACGCCTTCGGCATCGACGCGAAGCGCCCCGACGGCGACGGCATCGTCACCGGCCACGGCACCATCGACGGCCGCCAGGTGTGCGTCTACTCGCAGGACTTCACCGTCTTCGGCGGCTCGCTCGGCGAGGCCCACGGCCGCAAGATCCAGAAGATCCAGGACCTCGCGCTGCGCACCGGCGTGCCGATCATCGGGATCCTCGACGGCGGCGGCGCGCGCATCCAGGAGGGCGTCGCCTCGCTGGCGATGTTCGCCGGGATCTTCAAGCGCAACACCCGCGCCTCGGGCGTCATCCCGCAGATCTCGCTGATCATGGGGCCCGCCGCGGGCGGCGCGGTCTACTCCCCCGCGCTGACCGACATCATCGTGATGGTCGAGAAGACCTCGCACATGTTCATCACCGGCCCGGACGTGATCCGCACCGTGACCGGCGAGGACGTCGGCTTCGAGGAGCTCGGCGGGGCGCGCACCCACTCGACCCGCTCCGGAGTCGCCCACTACATGGCGCCCGACGAGGCCGAGGCGATCGAGTACGTCAAGGACCTGCTGAGCTACCTGCCCGCCAACACGCTCAGCCCCCCGCCGTCCTTCCCGGTGCGCTTCGACGAGGCGCCCACCGCGGCGGACACCGCCCTGAACACCCTCGTGCCGGACTCCCCGAACCAGCCCTACGACATGCTGACCGTGCTCCGCGCGGTGCTCGACAACGAGGAGTTCCTCGAGGTCCAGCCGCTGTTCGCGCGGAACCTGCTGGTGGGCTTCGGCCGCGTCGAGGGGCACAGCGTCGGCATCATCGCCAACCAGCCGAACCACCTCGCGGGCACCCTCGACATCGACGCCTCCGAGAAGGCGGCCCGCTTCGTGCGGCTCTGCGACGCCAACAACATCCCCGTGCTCACCTTCGTGGACGTCCCGGGATTCCTGCCCGGCACGGACCAGGAGTACGGCGGCATCATCCGCCGCGGTGCCAAGCTGCTCTACGCGTACGCCGAGGCCACCGTCCCGCTGATCACGGTGATCACCCGGAAGGCCTACGGCGGCGCGTACATCGTGATGGGCTCCAAGGAGCTCGGCGCGGACGTCAACCTCGCCTGGCCCACCGCGCAGATCGCGGTGATGGGCTCTCAGGGCGCCGTGAACATCCTCCACCGCCAGTCGCTCAAGCGCACCGGCGAGGAGGGCGGGGACGTCGCCGCCGAGCGCGCCCGCCTCGAGGCCGAGTACGAGGAGCAGTTCGCGACGCCGTACACCGCCGCCGAGCGCGGCTGGATCGACGGGGTCATCGAGCCCTCGCAGACCCGCCTCGAGGTCGCGCGCGCCCTGCGCGCCCTGCGCACCAAGCGCGATGCGCTGCCCACCAAGAAGCACGGGAACATCCCGCTGTGACCGCTGCGGGACCAGCCATCGCACTGGAGGCGTCAGGGGCATCGGAGGCATCGGAGGCGTCGCCGGCCGTCGCGCCCCGCGCGGACGTGCGGCTCGTCGCCGGGCGGCTCGAGCCGGCCGAGCTCGCGGCGATCGCCGTGGTGGTCTCCGCGATGAGCGTGACCAGCCGCCTCGAGGCGGAGGAGCGGTCGCTCGCCGTCGGCGGCGGCGCCGAGAGCGGCTGGGCCGCCCCCGTCCACACCCATGCGGGCGGCCATCGCGAGCGCCTGCACCCCTCGGCCTCCGCCTGGATGCTCGCCGACCGCTGAGCCGACGCTGCGACGACCCGTGCGCGACGGCCCCGGCCCCTAGACTCGCCACCATGTCGCACCCCACGCCGGCCGCCGGCCGCACGCCCACCGCCCTGGACGCCCTCGCCGACGCGTACGTCGACCGCAGCGCCCGGCTCGATCCCTTCCTCGCCACGCAGATCGGCGTGAGCGGCCACGACCACGAGGTCACCGACTTCTCCCCCGCCGCCTTCGCCGAGCGCTCCGAGGCCGCCCGCTCCCTGCTCGCCGCGATCGCCGAGGTGCCCGACGAGGACGCGACCGACGCGGTCACCCGGGCGGCCCTCTCCGAGCGGCTCGGCCTCGAGCTCGAGCTGTCCGCCCGCCGCCTCGACGCCGCGACCGTCAACAACCTCGCTTCCCCGCTGCAGTCGCGGGACGTGCTGGACCTGATGCCGACCGAGACCGCCGAGGACTGGGAGGTGCTCGCCGAGCGCCTCGCCGGGATGCCCCGCTCGATGGCCTCCTGGGCCGACTCGCTGCGGGAGGCGGCCGAGCACGACGTGCTCTCGGCCCGCCGCCAGCTGCTGCTCGGCGCCGAGCAGGCGCGCGGCTTCGCGGCCGACGGCGGCTTCTTCGATTCCTTCGCGGACCAGGCGGTCGGCGAGCAGCCCCTGCGGGACCGGGTGCGGGAGGCGGCGGAGTCCGCCCGCACCGGCTACCTCGAGCTCGCCGCGACGCTCGAGGAGCTCGCGCCGCGCGCCCCCGAGGCGGACGCCGTCGGCCGCGAGGCCTACCAGCTCTCCAGCCGGGTCTTCCTCGGCACCGAGATCGACATCGAGGAGACCTACGCCTGGGGCGTCGAGCAGCTGCGCGCGATCGTCGCCGAGCAGGAGGAGGTCGCCGCGCGGCTGAACGAGCGCTACGGCACCGGCGGCGGCGACTCGGTCGAGGCCGCGAAGGAGGCCCTGAACGCCGATCCGGAGCGGATCCTGCACGGCACCGACGCACTGCAGCAGTGGATGCAGGAGCTCTCGGATCGCGCGATCGCCGACCTCGCCGGGACCCGCTTCGACATCCCCGAGCCGCTGCACCGGCTCGAGTGCCGCATCGCGACCACCGGATCGGGCGGCATCTACTACACCGGCCCCAGTGAGGACCTCACCCGGCCCGGGCGGATGTGGTGGGACGTCCCCGCGGGCACGACCGAGTTCCGCACCTGGCAGGAGACCACCACCGTCTACCACGAGGGCGTGCCGGGCCATCACCTGCAGGTCGGCGTCCAGACCCTCCAGGCGCAGCAGCTGAACCGCTGGCGCGCGCTGATGTGCTGGGTCTCGGGGCACGGCGAGGGCTGGGCCCTGTACTCCGAGCGCCTCATGGAGCAGCTCGGATACCTCGAGGACGACGGCGACCGTCTCGGCATGCTCGACGCCCAGCGTCTGCGCGCGGGCCGCGTGGTCCTCGACATCGGCCTGCACAACGGCCTGGCGATGCCGGAGGGCGTGCCGGGATCCGCCGCCGGGGCCTGGGACTACGGGAAGGCCTGGGACTTCATGAGCGCCCACTGGGGCATCGGCGAGGCGGAGCAGCGCTTCGAGCTGCACCGCTATCTCGGCTGGCCCGGTCAGGCGCCGTCCTACAAGATCGGGCAGCGCGTCTGGGAGGAGCTGCGGGACCACGCCCTCGCGGGGTCGACGGAGGATCCCGAGCAGACCCTGCGCGACTTCCACCGTCGGGCGCTCGAGCTCGGCAGCCTGCCCCTGTCCGTCCTCCAGGAGGCCCTGCGATGACCCAGGTCGGAGCCCCGCTCGACCACGATCCGCTGCTGCTGCTCGCCTCCGCCTCGGCGGGACGGCGGGCGACCCTCGCCGCCGCCCGTATCGAGCACGGCACCCTCCCGGTCGATCTCGACGAGGACGCGCTGCTGGATTCCGCGCGGACGGCGGCCGCGCTGACCGGCGACGCGCTGAGCCCCGCCGAGCAGGTCCTGCTGCTCGCTCGCGCGAAGGCCGAGGAGGCGACCCGTCGCAGCGAGGGCGGCTATGTGGTGCTCGGCTGCGACTCGATGCTCGAGCTCGACGGCGAGGTGATCGGCAAGCCGCACACCGCCGAGCGGGCGCGCGAGCGCTGGCGGGCCATGCGCGGCCGCACCGGCGTGCTCCACTCCGGTCACTGGCTCGTGGACGACCGCGACGAGGAGGACGGCGGGACCGGTGCGACCTTCGGCGCGACCGCGAGCTGCTCGGTCTCCTTCGCGCAGCTCACCGACGAGGAGATCGACGCGTACGTCGCGACCGGGGAGCCGCTCGGCGTCGCGGGCGGTTTCACGATCGATGGCCTGGCCGGTCCGTTCATCGAGGGCGTCGACGGGGACCCGCACGCCGTCGTGGGCCTGTCCCTGCCGCTGCTGCGCCGGCTGCTCGCCGGGATCGGCCTGGGGGTCCACGAGCTGTGGGAGGACGGAGCGCTGACGGCCGACGGAGCGGGTGCGGTGGACGTCGAGGACACCGCGGCCCCGGAGGACCCGACGGCGGAGCCGTCCGCTCCCTGAGGACGCTCGGTACTACACTCGATCTCTGCTGACTCCCGGAAGGATCCCTCTCCCCATGGCCTCACGCTCCGCCAAGCCCCGCCCGCTGTCCACGGTGCTCATCGCCAATCGTGGAGAGATCGCGGTGCGCGTCGCGCGGGCCTGCCGAGACGCCGGTCTCCGCTCCGTGGCGGTCTACGCCGAGCCGGACCGTGACGCGCTGCACACCGTCATCGCCGACGAGGCCTATGCGCTCGGCGGCACCACCGCCGCGAGCTCGTACCTGGTGATCGACAAGATCCTCGACATCGCCCACCGCTCGGGGGCCGATGCGATCCACCCCGGCTACGGCTTCCTCTCCGAGCGCGCCGACTTCGCGCAGGCCGTGATCCACGCGGGACTGACCTGGATCGGTCCCAGCCCGGAGGCGATCGAGAAGCTCGGGGACAAGGTCTCCGCCCGCCACATCGCGCAGAAGGCGGGGGCCCCGCTCGTCGCCGGCACCAAGGATCCGGTGCAGTCCTCCGACGAGGTCGTCGACTTCGCCCGCGAGCACGGGCTGCCCATCGCGATCAAGGCGGCCTTCGGCGGCGGCGGCCGCGGTCTGAAGGTCGCCCGCGAGGAATCCGAGGTGCGCGAGCTGTTCGACTCGGCCGTGCGCGAGGCCGTCGCCGCCTTCGGCCGCGGCGAGTGCTTCGTCGAGCGGTACCTCGACTCCCCCCGTCACGTCGAGACCCAGTGCCTCGCGGACATGCACGGCAACGTGCAGGTGGTCTCCACCCGTGACTGCTCCCTCCAGCGCCGTCACCAGAAGCTGGTCGAGGAGGCGCCCGCGCCCTTCCTCACCCCGCAGCAGAACGCCCAGCTGATCTCCTCCTCGAAGGCGATCCTGCGCGAGGCGGGCTACGTGGGCGCCGGCACCTGCGAGTTCCTCGTCGGCGCCGACGGCACCATCTCCTTCCTCGAGGTGAACACCCGCCTTCAGGTCGAGCATCCCGTGACCGAGGAAGTCGCCGGAGTCGACCTGGTGCGCGAGCAGCTGCGGATCGCCGCCGGCGAGCGCATCGCGGACACCGACCCGGCGGTGCGCGGCCACTCCTTCGAGTTCCGCATCAACGGCGAGGACCCGGGCCGCGGCTTCATGCCCGCCCCCGGTCGCATCCAGCGCTTCGACGCTCCCTCCGGCCCTGGCGTCCGCGTCGAGACCGGCGTGCGCGCGGGCGACGAGGTCTCCGGCGCCTTCGACTCGATGCTCGCCAAGCTCGTGATCACGGGCGCGACCCGCCAGGAGGCGCTCGAGCGCTCGCGGCGCGCGCTGGCCGAGTTCCGCATCGACGGCATCCCGACGGTGCTCCCCTTCCACCGCGCGGTGGTCGAGGATCCCGCCTTCGCCCCGGAGGATCCGACCGAGCCCTTCACCGTCCACACCCGCTGGATCGAGACCGAGTTCGCGGGCGACCTGCCGGCCGCCCCGCTGCCGGCCCAGCCCGAAGAGGCCGAGGACCGGGAGTCCGTGGTGGTCGAGGTCGACGGCCGACGGGTCGAGATCTCCCTGCCCGCCTCGCTCCGCGCCCCGCAGGCCGCGGTCCGCTCGCGCCGCAAGCCCGCCCGCCGCGGCGGCGCGGAGGCGGTCGCGAGCGGCAACAGCGTCGCCGCCCCGATGCAGGGCACGATCGTGAAGATCGTCGCCGAGGAGGGGCAGCACGTCGCCGACGGTGACCTGCTGGTCGTGCTCGAGGCGATGAAGATGGAGCAGCCGCTGACCGCCCACCGCTCGGGCGTCGTGACCGGGCTGTCCGCGGAGATCGGGGCGACCGTCTCCGCCGGCGCCGTGCTCTGCACCATCGAGGACTGATCCGCCCCGCCCCTCGGGGTGACGGCGCCCCGCCCCAGGTGGCTGCGCCCCGCCCCCGGCTCCGCCTCTGCGCTCAGCCCTCGGCGTCCACGCGGCGGGCGACCTCGGCCAGGGATCCGGTGAGCGAGGGGTACACCGTGAAGGTCCCCGCCACCTGTTCGGCGGTGAGCCGGTGCGCGACTGCGAGGGTGAAGGGCATGATCAGCTCGCTCGCGCGCGGAGCGACCACCACCGCCCCGAGCACGGTGTGCGATCCGGGACGCACCACGAGCTTCACGAAGCCCTCCGCCACGCCCTGCATCTTCGCGCGCGGGTTCGTCTCGAGGCCCAGCACGAGCACCTCGCCCGCGACCTCCCCGGACGCCACCTCGGCCTCGCTCACCCCCACCACGGCGATCTCGGGGCTGGTGAAGATCGCGGAGGAGACCTGCGCGGCGACGAGCGGGCTGACCGCGTCGCCGAGGGCGTGGTGCATCGCGATCCGCCCCTGCATCGCCGCGACCGAGGCGAGCGGGTACACGCCCGTGCAGTCCCCGGCGGCGTAGATCCCGCGCACCGAGGTGCGGGAGACCCGGTCCGTCTCGACGTGGCCGCTCGACCGGAGCCGCACCCCGGCGGTCTCGAGGCCGAGCCCCTCCGTGCGCGGCACGCCGCCGAGGGCCATGAGGGCGTGGCTGCCGCGGATCTCCTCCCCCGAGGTGAGGGTGACCACGACCTCCTCCCCCTCGCGGCGGGCGGCCGCGGCGCGAGAGCGGGAGCGCAGCTCGACCCCGCGGCGGGCGAAGGCATCCTCGAGCACGTCCGCGGCGTCGGCGTCCGTGCCGGGCAGCACCTGATCGCGGGAGGAGACGAGGGTGACCCGGCTGCCGAGCGCCCGGTAGGCGCTCGCGAACTCGGCACCGGTCACCCCGGAGCCGACCACGATCAGATGCTCGGGCAGGGCTCCGAGCTCGTAGAGCTGGGTCCAGTTGAGGATCCGCTCCCCGTCGCAGGGTGCCTCGCCGAGCTCCCGCGGGCGGGCGCCGACGGCGAGGAGCACGACATCGGCCCCGATCTCCTCGACGACCGCGCCATCACCGGCGCCATCGCCAGGGCCGTCGAGGGCCTGCACCCGATCGGGTCCCACGAGGCGCCCGCGCCGCGGCAGGATCCGCACCCCGGCGGCGCGCAGGCTCGCGGTGATGTCCGCGGACTGGGAGGCGGCGAGACGGCGCACCCGCTCGTTGACGGCGCCCAGGTCGACGGTCAGCGTCTCGGCGGTCGGCGCGGAGCCGTCGTCGGCGTCGCGGATCCCGAGCCGCGCCGAGTCGGCGACCTGGTCGAGCACCTCGGCCGTCGCGATCAGGGTCTTCGACGGCACGACATCGGTCAGGACCGCGGCGCCGCCGATGCCCCGCTCCTCGAGCAGGGTCACCTCCGCTCCCGCACGGGCCGCGACGAGCGCCGCCTCATACCCTCCGGGACCTCCGCCGAGGATCACCACCCGGCTGCGATCGCCCTGCACGGGCACGCGGTGCGGATCGGACGGGAGGGCGGTTCCGGGGTCGCTCACCCTCGACATTGTGGTTCATGCGCGCCGCTCAGGGGGCCGTTCGGGGGACCTGCGCTAGTTTGTGCCCATGACTGCTGCCACTGCCACCACCGACCCGTATCAGCTCGCCCGGGACGCGGCCGCCGCGATCGCCGACGCCTCCGGCGTCCCGGCCCATGACGTCGCCCTCGTGCTCGGTTCCGGCTGGGCGGGCGCGGCCGATCTCCTCGGCGAGACCGTCTGGCAGGCCGACGCCACCTCGATCCCCGGCTTCCGCGCCCCGGCCGTCGCGGGCCACGTGGGCACCCTCCGCTCCGTCCGGGTCGAGGGCAACGACGCCCGCGCCCTGGTGCTCGGAGCCCGCACCCACTACTACGAGGGCGCCGGTGTCGAGGCGACCGTGCACGGCGTCCGCACCGCGGCCGCGGCAGGGGCGCGCACGATGGTGCTGACCAACGGCTGCGGCGGCATCGACCCGTCCTGGGCCCCGGGCACCCCGGTGCTGATCGCCGACCAGATCAACTTCACGGGCGACTCCCCGCTGCGGGGCGCGAACTTCGTGGACGTCACCGACCTCTACACCCCGGCTCTGCGCGATCTCGCCCGGGAGGTCGATCCGAGCCTCGACGAGGGCGTGTACATGCAGTTCCGCGGCCCGTCCTACGAGACCCCCGCCGAGGTGCGGATGGCGCGCACGATGGGGGCGACGCTCGTGGGCATGTCTACGGCGCTCGAGGCGATCGCCGCCCGCGAGGCCGGCATGGACGTGCTCGGCATCTCGCTGGTCACGAACCTCGCCGCAGGCATCAGCGCCCAGGCGCTCAGCCACGAGGAGGTGCTCGAGGCCGGTCGCGACGCGGGCCCGCGCATCTCCCGTCTGCTCGCCGAGACGGTGCGCCGCCTGCCCGTCGAGGGGCCGAGCGCATGAACCAGATGCCCGGCGCCGCCCCCGGCGACGCGGACGCCCCGGCCGTGCTCGACGCGGAGTTGCGCCGCCGCGCCGAGGAGTGGCTCGAGGACGATCCGGATCCCGGCACCCGCGCGGCGCTCGCCTCCCTGCTCGAGCAGGCTCGCGGCGGGCGCGCGGAGGCGATCGACGAGCTCGAGGACGCCTTCTCCGGGGACCTCGAGTTCGGCACCGCCGGGCTCCGGGGCCGCATGGGCCCGGGCCCGCTGCGGATGAACCACTCCGTGGTCGCCCGCGCGGCGCGGGGCCTCGCCGACCATCTCCTCGGCGATCTCGGTCTCGAGGATCCGCTCGTGGTGATCGGCTTCGACGCCCGTCACGGATCGGAGGCCTTCGCCCGCCGCTCGGCGGCGATCCTCGTCGCGGCGGGCTGCCGGGTGCGCCTGCTCGAGCGGTACGGCCCCACCCCGCTGATCGCCTTCGCGGTGCGCCATCTCGCGGCCGACGCGGGCATCGTCGTGACCGCCTCGCACAATCCCCCTGCGGACAACGGCTACAAGGTCTACCTCGGAGGCCGGGCCGCCGAGAGCGACGGCCGCGGCGTGCAGATCGTGCCGCCCTCGGACGGGCAGATCGCCGCGCGGATCCGCGCCGTCGGCCCCGTCGGCGGAATCCCCCATGCCGAGGAGGGCTGGGAGGCGCTCGGCGAGGAACTGCGCGAGGACTATCTCGCCGCGATCTGCGCGCTCCCGGATCCCGAGAGCCCGCGCGAAGTGCGGATCGTGTACACCGCGATGCACGGGGTCGGCACCGAGACGGCGCTCGCGGCGCTGCACCGCACCGGGTTCACCGAGGTGCATCCGGTCGCGAAGCAGGCCGATCCGGACCCGGACTTCCCCACCGTCGCCTTCCCGAACCCGGAGGAGCCCGGGGCGATCGACCTCGCCCTCGAACTCGCCCGCACCCTCGAGGCGGACGTCGTGATCGCCAACGACCCCGATGCAGACCGCTGCGCCGCCGCGGTCTTCGATCCGCACCGGGGCGACTGGCGGATGCTCACGGGCGACGAGCTCGGCGTGCTGCTCGGCGATCACCTGATCCGCCGCCACGGCTACGCGGGGACGATCGCGAACTCGGTCGTCTCCAGCCGCTGGCTCGGACGGATCGCCACGGCCTCCGACCTGGACGCCGCGACCACGCTCACCGGTTTCAAGTGGATCGCCCGCGCCCCGGGGATCGTCTTCGGCTACGAGGAGGCGATCGGCTACTGCGTGCTGCCGGAGGTGGTGCGCGACAAGGACGGACTCTCCGCGGCGCTGATGGTCGCCGAGATGGCGGCGCTCGCCCGCGCCGAGGGCACCACGCTGATCGGCCGCCTCGACGAGCTCGCCCGCGAGCACGGCCTGTTCGCGACCGCGCAGCTGTCCCTGCGGGTCACCGAGCTGTCCGAGCGGGACGTGATGATGGCGCGGTTGCGGTCCGCGCCGCCGTCGATCCTCGCGGGATCCGACGTCGCCTCGGTGCAGGACCTCGCGGACGGCTCCCTCGAGCGCACCGGTCTGCCGCCGACCGACGGGGTGCTGCTCGCCACGGCCGACGACGCGCGCGTGATCGTCCGCCCCTCCGGCACAGAACCGAAGCTGAAGGCCTATCTCGAGGTGCACGAGGAGGTCCCCGCGGGGGCCGACGACGCCGCGCTCGGCGCGGTGCGCCGCCGCGCCGCCGAGCATCTCGAGCAGATCCGGCAGGACATGCGCCGGGCGCTCACCGGCGCCTGACCAGGTCTCGCGTCCGTCCCGGACTCCGGGGCGGGCGCGGCGACGCTCAGCCTCGTGCGCGCCGCCGCGCCCGGCGGGCTGAGGCCAGAGACGCGGCCGCGACGCCGAGGGCGAGCGCGGTGACGACGCCGGCGGCCACCAGCAGCCAGCCGACGGGGATCCCCGCGACGGTGATGGTCTCGGTGACGGTGTAGGTGGGCACGACGTAGTCGGCCTGTGGATCGGGGGCGAAGACGAAGTCCTCCGTGAAGGACTCGGGATCGCCGGAGATCACGAACTCGGTGACGATCCGATGCCGGCTCGGATCCTCCAGGCCGTCGCTCGCCTCCGCGGCCGCCGCACCGGTCAGCTCCCGCAGCGTCTCGTCGCTCCACACCCATCCCTCCCAGGCGGGGTCCGCGATCCACGGCCGCTCGACGCGCTGCCCGGCTGCGGAGGCGTCGGTGCGCCCCATCGGCTCGTCGGAGAGGACGAACAGCGAGAGGTCCTGGCGCTGCGTCGCCGCCTGGGAGAGGCGCATCGGGTAGATCAGCTCATCGCTCGGGAAGTCGACCCGGAGGGGCTCGATCTCGCCGCGCAGCTCGGCATCGGCCGCATAGCGCACCGCGGTGAACACCCAGCCCTCCTCTGCGTACGGGTCGAGCAGACCGGAGACGGCGGGGGCGAGCTCATACCCGTTCCCGGCGAGCCAGGTGCGCACGCCGTCGGCCCCGCCCTCGAGCACGGCGACCTCGTAGTCGCCGACCCGGGACTGCTCGTGGACGGTCACGCCGGTGCCGCCCGTCGGCGCGCCGCCGCCCGGTGCGCCCTCACCGGCGAGGAACGGGTTGCCGCCCCACAGGTCGTGCTCGACCTCCTTCCGCGGCGCGGTCGCGGCCTGCATCTCGCGCAGCGTGCCGGAGGAGGCGGTGCTCACCTCGGGCACGGCGGGCGTGGGCAGGAGGAGCGTCGAGCCGGTGCGGGTGCCGTCGAGGGCGAGCCCCATGATGATCGTCTCGACGCCGTCCTCGAGGGACAGGATCGCCGTCTCGCGGAGCACGTTCGCGCCGGTGCGCTGGTCCGCAGGATCGATGAACGCCCCGCATGCGCAGGCCCCGGCGGGGCTCACGGCGCCCAGCAGCAGCTGGGCGAGCACGAGCGCGCCGGTGATCGCGGCGGCGAGGAGCCGCCTGCGCGCCAGCGCGGTCGGTCGGCGGTGGTCGGTCATCACGTTCCCCCTCGTGGTCCCCTGCCCCGGGCGCCCCCTCGACGCGCGGGTCCTGCTCGCGGACCGGCCGGCGGCCCCCGCCGACCGGCCCGCGCCCTGCTCAGTACCCGGTGCCGGTGCCGCCCTCGAGGATGGCCTTCGAGGACGACAGGCCGAGCCGGCTCGCGCCCGCGGCGACCATCGCCTCGGCCGCCTCGCGGGTGCGGATCCCGCCGGAGGCCTTGACGCCCAGGCGGTCGCCGACGGTCTCGCGCATGAGCCGCACCGCGTGCTCGCTCGCGCCGCCCGCGGGGTGGAATCCGGTGGAGGTCTTCACGAAGTCGGCGCCAGCGGCCTCGGCGGCCCGGCACACGCCGACGATCTGCTCGTCGGTCAGGGCGGCGGACTCGATGATCACCTTGAGCACGACCGGCGCGGGCGCCGCCTCGCGCACGGCGCGGATCTCGGCCTCGACGGCGTCGAACGCGCCGGCCCGGGCGAGGCCGACGTTCAGGACCATGTCGATCTCGTCGGCGCCCTTCGCGGCGGAGTCCGCGGCCTCGGCGGCCTTGATCGCGGGGGAGTGCTGTCCGGACGGGAAACCGCACACGGTCGCGACCTTCACGGTGGTCTCGACCGGGAGCATCGAGGGCGAGACGCAGATCGAGTAGGTGCCGAGCTGCTCGGCCTCGCGGGCTAGCGCGTCGACGTCGGCGCGGGTCGCCTCAGGCTTGAGCAGGGTGTGGTCGATGAGCTGGGCCAGCTGGGCGTTCTCGAGAGCGGTCATGGGACAATCCTCCCATGCGCGCCCTCGAGATCCACGCCCCCGGCGAGCTCCGCCTGGTCGACCGCGAGGAGAGCGCCCCCGGCCCCGGGCAGGTGCGGCTCGCCGTCGAGTTCGGCGGCATCTGCGGCTCCGACCTCGCCTACTGGAGGAGCGGCGTCTCCGGCACCGCCGTCATGCAGCGCCCCTTCGTGCTGGGCCACGAGATCTCCGGCCGGATCACCGCGCTCGGCGCGGACGTCGCGGGGCTCGAGGTGGGCCAGGGCGTCACCGTGCACCCGGCCCGCACCCACTCGCCCCTTCCGGCAGGCCTCGAGGGGCGCGAGAACCTCCACCCCGATCTCACCTACTTCGGCTCCGCCGCCCAGGACCCCCACTCCGACGGCGGCTTCGCGCAGTCGCTCCTGGTCGACGCGGACCAGATCGTCCCGCTGCCGGCCGGGCTGAGCATCCGCCGCGCCGTGCTCGCCGAGCCGCTCGGCGTCGCGATGCACGCCGTCCGCCGCGCGGGGGACGTGGCCGGGAAGCACGTGCTCGTCTCCGGCTGCGGGCCCGTCGGCCTGCTGGTGATCCTCGCCGCCCGCGATGCCGGCGCGGCGCACATCACCGCCGTCGACCTCTCCGAGACCGCCCGGGAGCGGGCCCTCGCCCTCGGCGCGGACCTGGCCGGTGACACCACCGACGGGATGGATCCCGGGATCTCCGTGGCCTTCGAGGCCTCCGGTGCGCCCGCCTCCCTCGACGGCATCCTGCGCCACATCGCCCGCGCCGCGACCGTGGTGCAGGTCGGGAACCTGCCGCCCACCCCGGTCAGCGTGACCCTCGGCCCGATCGTCTCCAAGGAGCTCGAGTACCGCGGGACCTACCGCTTCGTGACCGAGATCGAGGACGCCGTCGAACTGCTCGCCCGCAGCGAGGTCGCCGAGCAGGTGATCAGCGACGAGTTCGCCCTCGAGGACGCCGAGGCGGCCTTCACGGCCGCCGCCGGACGCGGCTCGAGCAAGGTCGTGCTGACCTTCGCCTGAGCCGGTCACTCCCGCCTACGGGCCCGTCGACACCGTCGGCGGGCCCGTAGACTTCTGGCTCATGACCGGCCCCTCCGCCCCGCCCCGTCCGCCGCGCCGCATCGTCCTCGTCGCTGGCCCCTCGGGCAGCGGCAAGGGGGTCATGGCGCGCCGGGCGGGACTGCCCACGGTGCCGCTCGACGACTTCTACCGCGACCACGACGATCCCGGACTCCCCCGCCGCTTCGGCATCGTGGACTGGGACGATCCCGCCTCCTGGAACGCGGGAGCGGCGCTCGAGGCGCTCACGGCCCTCGCCCATGACGGCGTGGCGGACGTTCCCGAGTACTCGATCCCCCTCTCGCGCCGCACCGGCACGACATCCCTCGCGGCGGGCGACGCCGAGCTGATCATCGCCGAGGGCATCTTCGCGGCCGAGCTGGTCCGCCCCCTGCGCGAGATGGGGCTGCTGGCCGATGCGATCGTCCTGCATCGCCCCACCCCGGTGGTCTTCGCGCTGCGCCTCGCCCGGGACCTCCGTGAGGGGCGCAAGCCGCCGCTGACGCTGCTGCGGCGCGGCGTCGCCCTGGCCCGTGAGCAGCACGCGGACATCGCCGGCTGGCGCGCCGCGGGCATGCGCCCGGTGGGGCTGCGCCGGGGAACGCAGTTGCTGCGCCTTCTCGCCGCCCTCACCGCCGCAGAACGCTGCCAGCGCCAAGCCGCCGACGCCGGGACGCTGCTGCGCATCACCGCCGTCGCCTTCCTCCGCGAGGGCGCCCGGGGCGAGGAGATCCTCGCGGTGCGCAAACGCGGCACCGGCTCCTACATGCAGGTGGGAGGCAAGCTCGAGCCGGCCGAGAGTGCGCTCGAGGCGGCCGTGCGCGAGGTCGGCGAGGAGCTCGGGGTCGTCCTGGACCCTGCCGGGCTGGAGCTGCTCGGCGACTTCGAGGCGGTCGCGGCGAACGAGCCGGGAACGCGCGTGCGTTCGACGGTCTTCGTGTGTCGGCAGGCGCTGCCGGAGCCGCTCACCGTGCGGGCCGAGCTCGCCGACCACCGCTGGTTCCCGCTGGCGGAGTCGGAGGCGGGCGTCCGCCTCGCACCGCTCATGACCGAGCACATCGTCCCGGCTCTTCTCGACAGCGCCGCCCGCACCGCCCGCGGCTGAGGAGCACCGCGCGCGCCCGAGGTCAGGCGATGCGGTCCAGCACGATCCGTCGCGCCGGGAGCACGGTGCCGGGGGCGGCGAGGGTCCAGGAACCCTCGATCGCCTCGAGCGCCCGGCCCACCCGTTCCGGGGTGTCGGTGTGCAGACGGGCCAGCACGTCCCCGGCCCGCACCTCGTCGCCGAGGTGCTTCTCGATCTCGACGCCCGCGGCGGCCTGCACGGCCTCGCCGGGGCGCGAGCGGCCGGCGCCGAGGCGCCAGGCGGCGACGCCAACGCCCATCGCGTCGAGGCCCGTGACCACGCCGTCCTCGGCGGCGCGCAGCTCCTCGACGTGCCGCGCCGTCGGCAGCGGGGCGTCCACGTCCCCGCCCTGGGCGGTGATCATCGCGCGCCAGGAGTCCATGGCGCGGCCGTCCCGGAGGGCGGCCTCGACGTCGGGGTCCCGCACTCCGGCGGCCTCGAGCATCTCGCGGGCCAGCGCCACGGTCAGCTCGACGACGTCGGCCGGGCCGCCGCCGGCGAGCACCTCGAGGGACTCGCGCACCTCGAGCCCGTTGCCGGCGGTGCGACCCAGCGGCGCGGACATATCGGTGAGCAGCGCGACGGTGCGCACGCCCGCGTCGGTGCCGAGGTCGACCATGGTGCGGGCGAGCTCGCGGGCGTCGGCCTCGTCCCGCATGAAGGCGCCGGCACCGGTCTTCACGTCGAGGGTCAGGGCGGCGGTGCCCTCGGCGATCTTCTTGGACATGATCGAGCTGGCGATCAGCGGGATCGCTTCGACGGTCCCGGTGACGTCCCGCAGCGCGTAGAGCTTCTTGTCCGCGGGGGCGAGGCCCGAGCCCGCCGCGCAGATCACGGCGCCGACCTCCGCGAGCTGGCGCATCATCTCGTCGCCCGTGAGGGAGGCGCGCCAGCCGGGGATCGCCTCGAGCTTGTCGAGGGTGCCACCGGTGTGTCCGAGCCCGCGCCCGGACAGCTGCGGCACCGCGACCCCGAACGAGGCGACCAGCGGGGCGAGCGGCAGGGTGATCTTGTCCCCCACCCCGCCGGTGGAGTGCTTGTCGGTGGTGGGCTTGGCGAGGGCGGAGAAGTCCATCCGCTCGCCGCTCGCGATCATCGCGGCGGTCCAGCGGGAGATCTCCTCGCGCTCCATGCCGTTGAGGAACACGGCCATGGCGAGGGCGGCCATCTGCTCCTCGGCGACCACGCCGCGGGTGTACGCGTCGATCACCCAGTCGATCTGCTCGGGGCTCAGCCGCTGCCGGTCGCGCTTGGCGCGGATCACGTCGACGGCGTCGAAGGGCTCGACGGCGAGGGCGGGGGTGGTCGGGGTCATGGGCTCCTCCTCGGGAGGGTCAGGGGGCGAGGTCGGCGGGGCCGAATGCCTGAGGGAGCACCTCGTCCATGCTCCGGCGGCCCTCGGGGGTGAGGATCACGAGATCCCGGCCCGCGTGCTCGGAGATCAGCTGGCGGCAGCGACCGCAGGGCATGACGACCGGGCGCTCCTCGCGGGCGAGGTGCTCGTCGCCGCCGACGCACACGAAGCGCGCCAGCTTCCCGCCGCCGCCCGCGATCAGCTCGCTGATCAGACCGCACTCGGCGCAGAGGGTGACGCCGTAACCGGCGTTCTCGACGTTGCAGCCGCGCACGAGCCGACCGTCCTCGGTGAGCGCGGCGGCACCCACCCGATAGTGCGAGTAGGGGGTGTAGGCGCGCTCGGCGATCGCTCGGGCGGTCTCGAGCAGGGTCGCGAACTCGTCGTCCGCCGGGGGCTGTGCGCTGGTCATGTCCCCGATGCTCTCACCTGCGGCGCTCATCAGGGTCACTGCTTGATGTACGGCTCGCCGTCGGCGGCGGGGACCCGCACGCGGCCCACCACGCCCGCGACCGCGAACAGCGCGACCACGTACGGGAGCATGAGCAGGAAGTCGCCGGGGATCGAGACCCCGCCCTCGGCGGCGGTCATCGTGCCCAGGCGCAGCTGCAGCGAGTCGGCGAAGGCGAAGGTGAGGGCCGCGAGGAGCGCACCGACGGGGTGGTACCGGCCGAGGATCATGGCGGCGAGGGCGATGTAGCCCTTGCCCGCGCTCATGTCCTCGCCGAAGGCGACGCCTGTGCCGATGGTGAGGGTCGCCCCGCCGAGGCCGGCGACCGCGGCGCCCAGCAGGACGTTCTTCCAGCGGGTGAGGTTCACGGGGATGCCCACGGTGTCCGCGGCCTTGGGGTGCTCGCCGACGGCGCGGACCCGCAGGCCCCAGCGGGTGCGGAAGAGGGCCACGGTGAGCAGCGCGACGATGACCCACATCAGGTAGACCAGGATGTTCTGCTCGAAGAGCACGCGACCGATCACGGGGATGTCCGCGAGCAGCGGGATGCGCAGCACGGGCAGACGCAGCGCGGCGTTGAAGGTCCCGGGGTTGTCACGCATGACGGTGCCGAAGAAGAACGAGGTCACGCCGAGGGCGAGGACGTTGAGGACCACGCCCACGATGATCTGCTGGACGTGATAGCCGACGGCGAAGAGGGCGAGCAGCGCGCCCATCAGCAGGGCCACGAGCGGGGCGGCGATCAGGCCGGCCCACACGTTGCCGGTGAGGGAGCCGACGAGGGTCGCCCCGAAGGCCCCGAAGAGCAGCTGCCCCTCGATGGCGATGTTGATGACGCCGGCCCGCTCGGAGAGCACGCCGGAGAGGGCGCCGAAGGCGAGCGGGACCGCCAGGACGATGGTGCTCTGCAGCAGCGTCGTGACGTCGAGGGACCGCTCCGAGATCACCCAGGTCATGAACGCCAGCACCCAGGCCACGGCGAACACGGCGATGAGGGTGAGGCGCAGTGCCCGCGGCGGGCGGGCACGCAGCGCCTGGAGCGCCCACAGGCCCGCGGAGGCGGCGAGCGCCAGGACGGCGAGGAGGATCGCGGCGAGCTGGGAGGGGACGGTGATGCGCTCGGGCACGAGACCCAGCGGGTTCAGGTCCGTCTCGCGGGCCAGGGCGAAGGTCGACTCGGTGCCGGGGAGACCGCGCAGCCCGAAGAGGATCAGCGCGATCAGCCCCAGCACGGTCAGGCTCGCGGGCAGGTGCCACCAGCTGGAGGAACGGGTCTCGTCCTGCGGCTTCTCGACGACGGAGTCGTCGGCGACGATCACGGGTGCGGTGCTCATCACGCGTCCTCCTGCGCATCGGTGGGGTCCGCACCGCGCTCGGGCGCGGGGGCGGGTCCGGCCGACGGCGCGTCGCCGCCTCCGCCGGAGGGGGTGACGCCGCCGGTCGGGTCGTCGCCGTCGGAGGCTGGGCCGCCGTCGGAGGCGGCGCGGGGGTCGACCGGGTCTTCGGCACGGTGCCCACCGACGGGGGCGGCGCCGCTCGCGTCGACGGTGGCGGGGACGGCCGCCGTGCGGGCGCGAAGGGCACGTCGCACGCGGGCCGACGCCCCGGGGTGGTCCACGTGCCGCAGACCGATCAGGGTGCGGACGAGCGGCGGAGCCGCGATGAAGAGCACCACGAGCACCTGAATCACGGAGACCAGGTCCAGGGGGACGCCCTGGTTCGTCTCCATGAAGCGGCCGCCGGTGGACAGGCCCGCGAAGAGCAGGCCCGCCAGGGCGATCCCGACGGGGCCGGAGCGACCCAGCAGGGCGACTGTGATCGCGTCGAAGCCGATGTTGCCGGCGACGCCCTCGGTGAGGCGCCGCTCGGTGCCGAGCACGTGCACGGCGCCCGCGAGGCCGACGAGTCCGCCGGCGACGGCGAGGGTCAGGAATGCGGTGCGGGAGGTCGAGATGCCCGCGAACCGTGCGGCGCGCGGGTTCGAGCCGACGGCGCGGAAGTGGAAGCCGAGCGTCGAGCGGCTCATCAGCCACCACAGCAGCACCACGGCGCCGGCCGCGAGGAACAGTCCCGCGTGCAGGCGGAATCCGGTGCCGAGCAGCAGCGGGAGCTGGGCGTTCTCCCCCACCGACGGGGAGGTCGGCTGGGACTGGTTCGCACCGGTGAAGGCCGCGGTCTTCAGAGCGAAGGCCAGCAGGTAGGTCGCGATCCAGTTCAGCATGATGGTGCTGATGACCTCGTTGGCGCCGAAGCGCGCCTTGAGGAAGCCGGCGATCCCGCCCCACAGCCCGCCGGCGATCACCCCGACGAGCAGGGCGAGCAGCAGGTGCACGACCCCGGGCAGGTCGAGGGCGAAGCCGATGTACCCCGCGGCCATCGCGCCGACGATCAGCTGGCCGGTGCCGCCGATGTTGAACAGCCCGGCGCGGAAGCTGACCGCCATCCCGGCCGCGGCGATGATCAGCGGCGTCGCGATGGTGAGGGTCTCGGTGAGGGGGCGCAGCCCGGCGGTGAGCGCGGGCAGCAGCACGTAGGTGCCGGAGCCACCGGCCTCGCGCACGGACTCCGCCGCCCGCGCCGCGCCGGGTGCATCGAAGACGGCGCCGCGGAACATGGCGCCGTACGCCTGGGTGACGGACTGCCAGACCGCGACCACGGCGTCCCCGGGGCGGGCGAAGAAGTAGCCGAAGGTCGCGCGGACGTCCTCGTCGGCGATGACGATCAGCACCGAGCCGATCAAGAAGGCGAAGACGAAGGCCATCACCACCACCAGCAGATCGCTGCGGGCGAGGCTCTGCAGCGTCCGGGCGAGGGCGCTCTCAGCGTCCTCGGCGGGAGGCGGTGGGGCGTCGGCGACGCTGCCGCCCACGCCGGGTGCGGTGCCGCTCACGGAGGGCGTGGTCATGCGAGGTCTCCTTCGTCGGCGAGTTCGTCGGCCAGGCGGCTGTCGGCGGTGCGGGCCCCCGCGGCCACGGCCTCCCGGGCCGCCTCCGCGGTGTATCCGGCCATCATCAGGCCCAGCACGTCGCGGTCCTCGTCGCCGGGCACGATCCCGAGGATCCTCCCGCGGTACATCACGGCGATGCGATCGGCGAGCTGGGTGACCTCGTCGAGCTCGGTCGAGACGATGACGACGGGCGTGCCCCTGTCCCGCTCGTCGAGGATGCGGCGGTGCAGGAACTCGATCGAGCCGACGTCCACGCCGCGGGTGGGCTGGGAGGCGATCAGGAGGGACAGCTCGCGGTTGAGCGCCCGGGCCATGACGATCTTCTGCTGGTTGCCGCCGGAGAGGGTGGACGCCGCGGCGGTCGCCGATCCCGTGCGGATGTCGAACTCGGGGATGAGCCGCTTCGCGTTCTCCGCGATGGCCCGGAGGGACATCGCCACGGAGCTGCCGAAGGGGGCGCGGTCGTGCTGGTCCAGCACCAGGTTCTCGGCGACCGTGAAGTCGGCGACGAGCGCGTCGTGGGTGCGGTCCTCGGGGACGAAGCCGACGCCGGAGTCGAGGATCTGCTTGGTGGAGCGGCCTACCAGCTCGACGCCCTCGAGGCGCGCCGAGCCGTGCACCGCGTCCTGCAGACCCAGCAGCGCCTCGGAGAGCTCCGTCTGGCCGTTGCCCTGCACGCCCGCGATGCCGAGCACCTCGCCGTGGCGCACCGCGAAGCTCACCCCGTCGAGGGTGCGGGTGCCGGTCTCGTCGGTGACGCGGAGGTCTTCGACCTCGAGCGCGACCTCGCCGGGGGCCGCCGGGGCCTTCTCCTGCGCGAGGGAGACCTGTCGGCCGACCATGAGGGAGGCGAGGTCGGCCTGGTCGGCGGAGGGATCCGCCTCGCCGACGACCTTCCCGCGGCGGATCACGGTGATCCGGTCGGAGACGGCCTTGACCTCGCGGAGCTTGTGGGTGATGAAGACGATCGAGGTGCCCTCGTCGCGGAGCTGGCGCATGATCGTCATCAGCTCGTCGGTCTCGTGCGGGGTGAGCACGGCGGTGGGCTCGTCGAGCACGAGGATCTCGGCGTGGCGGCTGAGCGCCTTGATGATCTCGACCCGCTGCTGCGCGCCGACGGGGAGGTCCTCGACCAGCGCGTCGGGGTCGAGGTCGAAGCCGAAGCGGGCGGAGATCTCGCGGACCATCCGGCGGGCCGCGGGGAGGTCGAGCAGCCCGCCGCGGGTGGGCTCGTGGCCGAGCACCAGGTTCTCGGCCACGGTGAACACCGGCACGAGCATGAAGTGCTGGTGGACCATGCCGATGCCGGCGGCCATCGCCTCGCCCGGATCGGCGAAGGCGACGGGGGCGTCGTCCAGGAGGATCTGCCCGCCGTCGGGGCGGTAGAGCCCGTAGAGCACGTTCATGAGCGTCGACTTGCCAGCACCATTCTCGCCCAGCAGGGAGTGGATCTCCCCCGGTTCGACGACGAGGTCGATGGAGTCGTTGGCCACGAAGGACCCGAAGGTCTTCGTGATCCCGCGCAGTTCGAGCTTCACGGCACTCGCTTCCGTCGGCTCCTCCCCGGATCTCGGAGCGGAGGGTCTGTGACAGGGAACGCGGTCCCCGTCCCGATCCGGGACGGGGACCGCGGGCGGTTCCGAGGGTCAGGCCCCCGCGGGGGACGCCTCGGACTCGACCACGACGGTACCGTCGATGATCTCCTGCTTGAGCGTCTCGAGCTCGGTCACCAGCTCGGCCGGGACATCATCCTCGAACTCGTGGAAGGGCGCCAGTCCGACGCCGCCGTTCTCGAGGGTGCCGACGTACGGGGTGGCGTCGAACTCGCCGCCGGCCGCACCGGTGATGACGTCCTCGACCGCGACGGTCATCTCCTTCATGACGGAGGTGAGGATGGTGCCCTGCGCCTCGGGATCGGCGGCGTTGGTCTCGAAGCCGTCGGCGTCGACCCAGATCACCATGCGGTCCTCGCCCTCCTTGGCGGAGGCGAGGGTGCCCGCGCCGACCGGGCCGGCGACCGGCATGACGATGTCGGCACCGGCGCTGTAGAACTCGTCCGAGACGGCCTTGCCCTTGGACTGGTCCTCGAAGGTGCCGACGATCGAGCCGGTCTGGGTCTGCTTGTTCCAGCCGAGCACCTCGACCTCGGTGCCATGGGTCTCGTTGTAGTGCGCGACGCCGTCGACGTAGCCGTCCATGAAGATCGTGACGGTGGGGATGTCCATGCCGCCGTAGGTCGCGACCTTGCCGGTCTCGGTCATGCCGGCAGCGAGGTAGCCCGCGAGGAAGGCGGCCTGGGCGGTGTCGAACTCGAGCGGCTTGACATTGCCGAGCTCGATCGGGTTGCCGTCGGCGTCCTGGGCGGTGGAGTCGACGATCGCGAAGTCGGTGCCCTCGTTGGCCTGTGCGGCGGCGCCGGTCGCGGGGGCGAGGAGGAAGCCGACGGTGATGATCAGGTCGCAGCCCTCGGTCACCATGTTGTTGATGTTCGGGGCGAAGTCGGAGTCGGTCGTGGACTCCGCCTCCTGCGTCTCGATGCCGAGCTTCTCCTCGGCGTTGAGCAGGCCGGTGTGGCTGGACTCGTTGAAGGACTTGTCGTCCCAGCCGCCGGAGTCGGAGACCATGCAGGCCTTGTAGTCGGTCGAGGCGCCGCCGGCGTCGCTGCCGCCGCCGGCGGTCTCCTCGGGCGGGGTGCCGCAGGAGGCGAGCGCGAGGGCCGCGATGCCCGCGAGGGCGAACGCGCGAGAGGTGGTCTTCATGGGATTCCTCCGGAACGGTGGGCGAGGCCGGGTGGGCCGAGTGGGATCGCGTGCGGCGACAGCGCTGTCGCAGACGCCTCGGACCTTAGCCGCCAGGAGCTCGCGGCGAGGCCGGGTCGAGGCCCCGTGCGAGAACCGTTATGAAATCGACGCGGAGGTGGCGCCCGGGTGAACCGGGCGGGGCCGGCGGGCCGGGTTCCCGGCGCTCAGTGGGGGGATCGGTCGGGAGATCAGTCGGGGACCAGTCGGGGATCGGTCGGGAGATCAATCGGGGACCAGCCGAGGATCAGGGGCCGACGGGGTCCCTTTGCACGCAAGCGCTCGCGAGCACCGCCGCGCCGTAGTCGATCGCCCGCTCGTCGATCATCAGATCGCCCATGTGCAGGTCGAAGGTGCGGCCGCCCGGGGTGCGGGTGCCGAGCCGGGCGAGGGCGCCGGGCACCTTCTCGAGGTACCAGGCGAAGTCCTCGCCGCCGAGGGACTGCGCGGTGGGGTCGAGGCGGTCCGCCCCGAGTACCCCGGTGACGGCCGCCGAGAGCACCGCGACCGAGGAGGCGGAGTTCGAGACGGGCGGCACGCCGCGGTCGTGGGTCACGCGGGCCTCGACGCCCCAGGGGCGCACCAGGTCGGCGAGCACCTCCTCGAGGAGCTCCTCGGCCTGGTCCCAGGCGTCGTGGTCGAGGCAGCGCAGCGTGCCCTCGAGGCTGCCGCTGGAGGGGATCGCGTTGAAGGCGGAGCCGGCGTGGATGCTGCCCCAGGTGAGGTTCACCCCGGAGCGGGGGTCCATGCGGCGGCTGAGCGCGGCGGGGAGCTGGGTCGCGATCGAGCCGAGGGCGTAGACCAGGTCCTGGGTGAGGTGCGGCCGGGAGGTGTGCCCGCCCGCGCCGCGTACCTGGATCGCCACGGGATCGGTGGCCGAGGTGATGGGACCGGTCTTCAGCCCGATGTGGCCCACGTCCACGCCCGGATCGCAGTGCAGGGCGAGGATCGAGTCGACGCCGTCGAGCACGCCCTCGCCGATGAGGTCCAGCGCCCCGCAGGGGTGGCGCTCCTCGGAGGGCTGGAAGACCAGGCGCACGCCGCGGCGCAGCGCACCCTCCTCCGCGACGCGCACCAGGGCGCCGGCGGCGCCGAGCACCGCGCTCATGTGCACGTCGTGCCCGCAGGCGTGGGAGACGCCCTCGACGACGGAGCGGTACGAGACGGTGGTCAGCTCGGGGATGCCGAGCGCGTCCATGTCGGCGCGCAGCGCGATCAGCGGGAGCGTGGGATCGCTGCCGGGGATGTCGCAGATCGCGCCGGTGCCGGCCATGCGCACGGGTGAGAGACCGAGGCCCTCGAGGTGCTCGACTACGTAGTCGGTGGTCCGGTGCTCCGCATGGGACAGCTCGGGATGGCGGTGCAGGTGGCGGCGGACCGCCCGCATCAGGTCGGAGCGCTCGGCGACGGTGCGGGCGATCAGGCCGCCGGGGCCGAGGATCCGGGGCGTTCCCGCCACGTCCGTCCGCTGCTGCTGCGTCTGCTCCACCGCTGCACCCTCCCGGCTGTGCGCCCTGATCCGACTGGTCACTCTGGTCGTCCTGCTCCGTCACCACGGCTCCGCGGCCGGCCGGTCCGCGCCGGCTCCGGCACGAGGGTCGGTGCAGGTCCCCGGCGCCGGCTCCCGGGGACGCCTCAGCGCAACCGCTCCGCGTCGGCCCCGTCGAGACCCGCGACGAGGCGGGCGAGATCCTGCGCGTGCTCGTCGGCGAGCACCAGCAGGACGTCGTCGGTGTCGACGATGCTGATCCCGTCGAGCCCGACGAGGGCGACGTGACGATCCGTGGCACCGTACACCGTCGCCCGGGAGGAGACGGCATCGACCCGTGCCCCGCCCAGAACCTGGACATCGGAGCCGTCCGCGCCCTCGCGAGTCACCGTCCCCGTCCCCGCCGCCGACCTGCCCGTCGCCCGCAGCTGCCGGGCAAGCACGGCGAAGTCGCCCACGTCGTCCCAGCCGAAGGCGGCCGGCACCACGGCGACCCGGCCCGCGGCGGCGAGCGGCTCGGCGAGCGCGTGGTCGATGGCGATCGCGGTGAGCGTCGGCCAGAGGCGGTCGAGAGCCGCCCTCTCCCCGGGGGTGCCGAGCATCGCGGCGAGCTCCCGCACCCCGGCGGCGAGCGGGGGCATCCGGACGGCGAGCTCGTCGAGCATCACCCGGGCGCGCACCACGAACATCCCCGCGTTCCAGGAGAAGCCGCCTTCGGCGAGGAAACCCTCGGCCGTCTCCCGGTCGGGCTTCTCGACGAAGCGGGCGACAGGGCGGGCGCCGAGATCGCGCAGCGCCCGGGCGGCGGCGCCCTCGGCGCCGGGGTCCGCCTCCTGGATGTAGCCGAATCCGGTCTCGGGCCCCGTCGGCGAGATCCCGAGGGTCACCAGGAACCCCAGCTCCGCGGCCTTGCGCGCGATCGCGACGGCCGCGGTGAAGGCCTCCTGATCCTCGATCAGGTGGTCGGCGGCGAAGGAGCCGAGGACAGCGTCGGGATGCTCCCGCTCGATCACGGCGGCGGCGAGCGCGATCGCGGGCATGGAGTTGCGGGGCGAGGGCTCGGCGAGGATCCGGGTGCTCGCGTGCCCCGCGGCGTCGAGCTGGGCGCGCACTTCGGCGGCATGGGCCGTCCCGGTCACGACGACCGGCGGGTGATCGGCGAGCGGGGCGAGGCGATCGAGGGTCTGCTGCAGCAGGGAGGAGCCCCTGCCGGTGAGGTCCAGCAGGAACTTGGGGCGAGCTCTCCGTGAGAGCGGCCACAGTCTTTTGCCGGAACCGCCCGCGGGGATCACCGGGACGAAAGGGGCCGAGGGCATGCGGACCAGCATATCCGCGGCCCCGGACCCCTCTCGGGCCCCTCTCCGAGGGCTACTCGGCGACGCGCCCCGGGACACCCCTTCTGGCACAGAACCTGCACGTCATGGTGCTACGCTGGCCGGGTCCCCGTCGGGGGCGATGATCTGTCGCAGCGTCGTGAAACAGTCGCCGTGACGTACCGCGCCCGGCCTCCCCCCGTCGCTTCTGGAGGAACTCCGTGGCATCAGCCCAAACCGGGACGCTCTATCGCGGTCGCGAGGGCATGTGGTCCTGGGTCGCTCACCGCATCTCCGGGATGCTCATCTTCCTGTTCCTCCTGGTGCACGTGCTGGACACCGCCCTGGTGCGCGTCTCTCCCGAGGCCTACAACGAGGTGATCGGCCACTACAAGACGGTCGTCTTCGGTCTCGGCGAGATCGGCCTCGTCGGCGCGGTCGTCTTCCACGCGCTCAACGGCCTGCGCATCATCCTGGTCGACTTCTGGTCGAAGGGCACCAAGCACCAGCGCGGCCTCTTCTGGGGCGTCGTCGTGCTGTGGGTCGTGCTCATGGCCGGCTTCCTCCCCCGCCATCTCATGCACATGTTCGGAGCCTGAGCGATGACGACCACCGACACCTCCCTCCCCCCGCTGCCCGACCCCACCACCCGGTATCGGCGCACCGGCCAGCGCGGCATCAACTTCGAGATGCTCTCGTGGCTGTTCATGCGCGCCTCCGGCGTGCTGCTGGTGATCCTCGTGTTCGGCCACCTCTTCGTGAACCTGTGGCTGGGCCTCGGCGTCAAAGGCATCGACTTCGCCTTCGTCGCCGGCAAGTGGGCGAACCCGTTCTGGCAGATCTGGGATCTGCTGATGCTCTGGCTGGGTCTGATCCATGGCGGCAACGGCGTGCGCACGATCATCAACGACTACGCCCGCGGCGACCGGGCGCGGCTGGTCCTCAAGGGCCTGCTGCTCCTCGCCGTCGTGGTGACGATCGTGCTCGGCACGCTCGTGATCTTCACCTTCGACCCGTGCCCGGCGGGCGCGGAGCCGAGCCTGCTGCCGGCGGTGTGCGGGGCCTGATCCCCGCCCGCTGAACCCGGCCCTCGTCCTCCCCCTCCACCCGACTCGGAACGGAGCTGTCCCTCGACATGCAGACCCACACCTATGACGTGGTGATCGTCGGCGCCGGCGGCGCCGGCATGCGCGCCGCCCTGGAGTCCTCCAAGCGCGCTCGCACCGCGGTCGTCACCAAGCTGTACCCCACCCGGTCCCACACCGGCGCGGCCCAGGGCGGCATGTGCGCCGCCCTCGCCAACGTCGAGGAGGACAACTGGGAGTGGCACACCTACGACACCGTCAAGGGCGGCGACTACCTGGTGGATCAGGACGCCGCCGAGGTGATGGCCAAGGAGGCCATCGACGCGGTGCTCGACCTGGAGAAGATGGGCCTGCCCTTCAACCGCACCCCCGAGGGCCGCATCGACCAGCGGCGCTTCGGCGGGCATACCCGCGAGCACGGCGAGGCGCCCGTGCGTCGCGCCTGCTACGCCGCGGACCGCACCGGTCACATGATCCTGCAGACCCTCTACCAGAACTGCGTGAAGCAGCAGGTGGAGTTCTTCAACGAGTACTACGTGCTCGATGTGCTGATGACCGGCGACCCCCGCTCCGACGAGGGCGTGCGCGCCGCGGGCGTGGTCACCTACGAGCTGGCCACCGGCGAGATCCACGTGTTCCGCGCGAAGTCGGTGGTGTTCGCCTCGGGCGGCTTCGGCAAGATCTTCAAGACCACCTCGAACGCCCACACCCTCACCGGTGACGGTCCCGCGATGGCCTTCCGCCGCGGCATCCCGCTCGAGGACATGGAGTTCTTCCAGTTCCACCCGACCGGTCTCGCGGGCCTCGGCATCCTCCTGTCGGAGGCGGCCCGCGGCGAGGGCGCGATCCTGCGCAACAGCGACATGGAGCGCTTCATGGAGCGCTACGCCCCGACGCTGAAGGACCTCGCGCCGCGCGACGTCGTGGCGCGCGCGATGGCCAACGAGGTGCGCGAGGGCCGCGGCTGCGGCCCGAAGAAGGACTACGTCCTCCTGGACCTCACCCACCTCGAGCCCGCGCACATCGATGCCAAGCTCCCGGACATCACCGAGTTCGCCCGCACGTACCTGGGCGTCGAGCCGTACACCGAGCCGGTCCCGGTCTACCCGACCGCGCACTACGGCATGGGCGGCATCCCCACCAACATCCAGGGCGAGGTGCTCGCCAACGCGACCGACGTGATCCCCGGCCTGTACGCGGCCGGCGAGACCGCCTGCGTCTCCGTGCACGGCGGCAACCGCCTGGGCACCAACTCGCTGCTGGACATCAACGTGTTCGGCCGCCGCGCGGGCATCGCCGCCGCGGAGCACGCCGCGACCGTCGAGCTGGCGGAGCTGCCCGAGCAGGCCGAGGTCCCGACCGTCGAGCTGCTGCAGCGCCTGCGCGACCGCCCGGCGACCGAGGACCGCATCGCCAACATCCGGGCGGACCTGCAGGAGTCCATGGACCTCAACGTCCAGGTGTTCCGCACCGACGAGACCTGCCGCCAGGCCCTCGCCGACATCAAGGTCCTCAAGGAGCGCTACGCCTCCGTCGCGATCCAGGACAAGGGGCGCCGCTACAACCTGGACCTGATGGAGGCCGTCGAGCTCGGCTTCCTGCTGGATCTCGCGGAGATCGTCGCCCTCGGGGCGCTCAACCGCCGCGAGTCGCGCGGCGGCCACTTCCGCGAGGACTACGCGACGCGCGACGACGTGAACTTCCTCGAGCACACCATGGCCTACCGCACCCTGCCGGGTGAGGAGGGCGAGGAGGGCACCTCGATCCGTCTGGGCACCAAGCCCGTCGTGATCACCCGCTACGAGCCGAAGGAGCGCACGTTCTGATGACTGCCGTCGCTGAGAAGCCCCAGGCCGAGGCCGGGGCGATCCCCTCGTTCCAGGTGACCCTGCGCATCGCGCGCTTCGATCCGGACACCGACGCCGAGGCGCGCTGGGAGGAGTTCACGGTCACCGCCCACGGCACCGACCGCGTGCTCGACGCCCTCCACGACATCAAGTGGCACCAGGACGGCTCGGTGTCCTTCCGCCGCTCCTGCGCCCACGGCGTGTGCGGCTCGGACGCGATGCGGATCAACGGCCGCAACCGCCTCGCCTGCAAGACCCTGCTCAAGGACCTCGACGTCACCAAGCCGATCACGGTCGAGCCGATCAAGGGCCTGCCCGTCGAGAAGGACCTGATCGTCGACATGGAGCCGTTCTTCGACTCCTACAAGGAGATCATGCCGTTCCTCGTGGCGAAGGGGCAGGAGCCCAGCCGCGAGCGGCTGCAGTCCGCCGAGGAGCGCGAGCGCTTCGACGACACCACCAAGTGCATCCTGTGCGCGGCGTGCACCTCCTCGTGCCCCGTGTTCTGGACCAACGGGCAGTACTTCGGCCCCGCCGCGATCGTCAACGCCCACCGCTTCATCTTCGACTCGCGCGACGACGCCGGCGAACAGCGCCTGGAGATCCTCAACTCGAAGGACGGCGTGTGGCGCTGCCGCACCACGTTCAACTGCTCCGAGGCGTGCCCCCGCGGCATCCAGGTCACCCAGGCCATCGCCGAGGTGAAGCAGGCCGTGATCCGCGGTCGCATCTGACCGCCTGAACGATCAGGCTCCCCCGGGAGCCGACGAGGCCCCTCCGCCCTGGCGGAGGGGCCTCGTCGTGTCGGTCGCGCTCAGTCCCGGCCGGTGGCGAGCACCTCGCGGAGGCGGGCCGCGAAGGCGGCGGGATCACCGGGCTCGGCGGGGTTTCCGATGGCGAAGCCGCCGTGGTCCCCGGGGAAAGTAACCGGCTCGAGGCCGAGCCGGGCGGCGAGCGCGCGGGTGGATCGGGCGGTCAGCGCCTCACCCGTCTGCTCCCCGACGGCGAGGACGAGCCGCTCCCCGGCGGCGCGCAGCGCCTCGAGATCGGGCTCGAAGGCGGTCACGGGGGCACTCGCGCCGGACAGCAGCGGATCCTCGCGCGTGCCGTCGTCGGCGCCCGGCAGCCCGAACTGCGCCGGCTCGGGCAGGGGCCGGGCGAGGTACTCTTCCGAGAACTCGCCCTGCCAGCTGCCGAGCGCGATGAAGGCGGCGAAGCCCGCGCCCCAGCCGCGTTCCTGGTAGGCCCGGCCGACGGCCTCGTTCGCGCGCTCGGCGAACTCCGCATCGGGCAGGACCCCCAACACGGGCGGCTCATGGGCGACGATGCGGGTGAGGTCCTCCGGATGCGCGGCGAGCAGCGCGAGGGCGGTCACCGCCCCGCCGCTGCTGGCGAACATCTCGACGGGACCGCCCAGTTCCGCGATCAGGGCGTGCAGGTCCTCGGCCTGCCGCCGCGGATCGTTCAGCGCGCTGCCGTCACTGCGGGTGCTGCGGCCGAGGCCCCGCGGGTCGTAGGCGACGACGGTGCGGTCGCCCAGCTCCGCGATGAGGTCGGCGAAGCCGTCGGCGGTCATGGGCTGGCCGATGACCAGCAGCACCTCCCCACCGTCGGCCGGAGGGAGCGGGCCGTGCACATCGTGGACGATCTCGGCGTCGGGCAGGGACAGGGTGCGGGTCTCCATGGGCACAGGCTAGGCCCCGCCCCGCCGGTCCGAGACGGGCTGGCGAACACGAAGGGCGGGGCCCACGGCCTCCGACCGCGACCCCGCCCGGTGCCCCCGCTCAGGCGTAGACGGCCACGAGCGGTGCGTGATCGGACCAGCGGGTGTCGTAGCTGGGGGCGCGGTCGACCTGTACCGCGGTGACCCGATCACCGAGCGCCGGGGTGGTGAGCTGGTAGTCGATGCGCCAGCCGGAGTCGTTGTCGAAGGCCTGGCCGCGCTGGGACCACCAGGTGTACGGGCCGGGGACGTCCCCGGCGAGGCGGCGCTGCACGTCGACCCAGTCCCCCTCGACGAGGAGCCGGTCGAGGTAGGCCCGCTCCTCGGGCAGGAAGCCGGCGGACTTCAGGTTGCCCTTCCAGTTCTTGATGTCGTTGTTGGCGTGGGCGATGTTGAGGTCGCCGGTGAGCACCACGTGGCGGCCGTCGGCGCGCAGCTCCTCGAGCCGCTGCATCGTGACGTCGAGGAACTCGTACTTGTCGGTCATGGTCTGCGGCTTGTCGACGCTGCCGGAGTGCATATAGCAGGAGATGACGGTGAGGTCCGTCCCGTCGCCGAGCGGGTCCTCGAGGTCCGCCTCGAGCCAGCGGCCGGTGTGGGTGGGCTCGGTGAGCCCCGGCAGACCGCGGCGCACCCCCTCGAGGTCGATGCGCTCGAGGGAGATGCGGGCGGCGATCGCGACACCGGCGCGGCCCTTGAGCTCGGAGGCCTCGCCGACGATGGACCACCCCTCCCCCATCAGATCGGCGAGCAGCTCGTCGGGCGCCCGCACCTCCTGCAGGGTGATCACGTCCGCGGCGGTGGCGGCGAGCCAGTCGGCCATCCCCTTGCGGGCGGCGGCGCGCAGGCCGTTGACGTTGACGGTGGCGAGGGTGAGAGTCATGGTCGCCAGTATGTCAGCGCCGCCCGACGCCCCGGGAGGCCCCGCTCAGGCGGTGCGGTCGAGTCCGGCGGCGAGTTCCGCCATCTCCACCACGTTCTGCACCAGCAGCGCGCGGGTCATGGGGCCGACGCCGCCCGGGTTCGGGGAGATCCACGAGGCGACCTCGGCGACGGCCGGGTCGACATCGCCCACCAGGGTGGCCTTCCCGCCGTCCGGGTCCTCCTGGCGGGAGACGCCGACGTCGAGCACGATCGCGCCGGGCTTGACGTCCTCGGGCCGCACCAGGTGGGCGACACCCGCCGCGGCGACGATGACGTCCGCCCGCTTGAGGTGGTCGGAGAGGTCGGCGGTGCCGGTGTGGGTGAGCGTCACGGTCGCGTTGATCTCGCGGCGGGTCAGCAGCGCGCCGATGGAGCGACCCACGGTCACGCCTCGACCGATCACCACGACGTCCTTGCCCTTGAGGTCCAGGTCGTGGCGGAGCAGCAGCTCGACGACGGCGCGCGGCGTGCAGGGCAGCGGCGTCGTGATCGGGCCGTAGGCGTTCAGCACGAGGCGACCGAGGTTCATCGGGTGCAGGCCGTCGGCGTCCTTCGCCGGGTCGATCCGCTCGAGGATCGCATCGGTGTCGAGGTGCTTCGGCAGCGGCAGCTGGACGATGTAGCCGGTGCAGGCGGGATCCGCGTTGAGCTCGTCGATGACGGCCTCGAGCTCCTCCTGCGTGGTCTCCGCGGGCAGGTGGCGCTGGATCGAGTTCAGGCCGATCTGGGCGCTGTCGCGGTGCTTGCCGCGCACATAGGCCGCGCTGCCCGGGTCCTCGCCGACGAGGACGGTGGCGAGGCCCGGCTGCGGGTGGCCGGCAGCGACGAGGGCGGCGACGCGCTCGGCGAGTTCTGCCTTGATGGCCTTCGCGGTGGCCTTGCCGTCGAGGATCTGGGCGGTCATGGGGCTCCTTCCGGGGAGCGCTGGGAACGGTCGGGAACGAGCGCGGGGGCGAGGCGATGCCCGCGCACTACTCCTCTCTTTGCGGCTCGCCT
>NZ_JAZDCG010000002.1:0-7243 GCF_036321705.1 Brachybacterium sp. J144 | reverse complement strand
AACGAGCGCGGGGCCCGGCAACGGCCGGGCCCCGCGCAGGTCGATCAGTACTGCTGCAGCTCGGGGTACAGCGGCTTCTTGTCCGCGAGCGCCGCGGTGCGGGCGCGGAGGCTCTCGAGGTCCGCGCCGCCGGTGAGGGCGAGGGCGATGACGTCGGCGACCTCGGCGAACTCCTCGGCGCCGAAGCCGCGGGTGGCGAGCGCCGGGGTGCCGATGCGCAGGCCCGAGGTGACCCGCGGGGGGCGCGGGTCGTTGGGGACGGCGTTGCGGTTCACGGTGATGCCGACCTCGTGGAGGCGGTCCTCGGCCTGCTGGCCGTCGAGCTCGGAGTCGACGAGGTCGACGAGGACCAGGTGCACGTCGGTGCCGCCCGAGATGACCTTCACGCCCGCGGCCTTCGCGTCCTCGGCCTGGAGGCGCTCGGCGATGAGGCGGGCGCCCTCGAGGGTGCGGACCTGGCGGTCCTTGAAGCCCTCCGAGGCGGCGACCTTGAGCGCGACGGCCTTCGCGGCGATCACGTGCATGAGCGGGCCGCCCTGCTGGCCCGGGAATACGGCGGAGTCGATCTTCTTGGCCCACTGCTCCGTGCACAGGATCATGCCGGAGCGGGGACCGCCGATGGTCTTGTGGATCGTGGTGGAGACGACGTCCGCGTAGGGGACGGGGCTCGGGTGGAGGCCCGCGGCGACGAGACCGGCGAAGTGCGCCATGTCGACCCACAGCGCGGCGCCGACCTCGTCGGCGATCTCGCGGAAGCGGGGGAAGTCGAGCTGGCGGGTGTAGGCGGACCAGCCGGCGACGATGACCTTGGGCTGCTCGGCGACGGCGAGCTCGCGGACCTTGTCCATGTCGATCAGGCCGGTGCCGGGCTCGGTCTCGTAGGCGACGATGTCGTAGAGACGGCCGGAGAAGTTGATCTTCATGCCGTGGGTGAGGTGGCCGCCGTGGGCAAGGGAGAGGCCCATGAGCTTGTCGCCGGGGCGGGCGAGGGCGTGCATCACGGCCGCGTTGGCGGTCGCGCCGGAGTGCGGCTGGACGTTCGCGTGCTCCGCGCCGAACAGTGCCTTGGCGCGGTCGATCGCGATCTGCTCGGCGACGTCGACCTCCTCGCAGCCGCCGTAGTAGCGGCGACCCGGGTAGCCCTCGGCGTACTTGTTCGTCAGCACCGATCCCTGCGCCTGCAGCACCGCGCGCGGGACGAAGTTCTCGCTGGCGATCATCTCCAGGGTGCGCTGCTGACGGGCGAGCTCACGGTCGAGGACGCCGGCGATCTCCGGGTCGAGCTCGGAGAGGGACTGATCGAGGACGTTCACGGGGCCTCCTGCGGGGACGGTGGGACGGCGGCGGGCGCCGGTCCCATCCTAGGCCGAGCCGCCCGGCGCACCCCGGCGTGTTCCGGGAGATGACACCCGGGCCTCCCTCAGAGGTCGACGCCGAGGCGGACCGGCTCGGGCTCGAGCGCGATACCGAAGGCCTCCTGCACGCGGGACTGCACGTCATGGGCGAGGGCGACGATCTCCTCGCTCGAGGCGCCGCCCCGGTTGGTCAGCGCCAGGGAGTGCTTGGTGGAGACGGAGGCGCGGGGCGAGAGCGCGTGGCCGCGCTCCACGCCCGCATGGCTGATCAGCCAGGCCGCGGAGGTCTTCACCAGCCCCTCCCCCGCGGGATACCGCGGAGCACCGTCGGGGAGGCGCTCGGCGACGGCCGCGGGGAGCACCGGGTTGGTGAAGAAGGAGCCCGCGCTCCAGGTGTCGTGATCGGTGGGGTCCAGCACCATGCCCTTGCCGGCGCGGAGCGCGAGGACCGCCTCGCGCACCTCGGTCATCGGCGCCCGCTGCCCGACGGCGACGCCGAGGGCCTCGGCGAGCTGCGCGTAGCGGATCGGCGCGGAGAGACGGCCGAGGGTGTGCTGGAAGGTCACCGAGAGCACCACGTAGCGGCCGGTCGCCGAGGCAACGGGGCCGTCGTAGCGGGTGCGCTTGAAGACGCTGTCGCGGTAGCTGAAGTCGCAGTCGGCGGCGAAGAAGGTGCGGACCCGACTCTCGTGACGGTCCCAGGTGCGCACGCGGGAGATGGTCTCGGCGACCTCCTGCCCGTACGCGCCGACGTTCTGGATCGGGGTCGCCCCCACGGTGCCGGGGATGCCGGAGAGCGCCTCGAGGCCCACCATCTCGCGAGCGACGGCGTAGCGGACCGCGCGGTCCCAGCTCACCCCCGCGAAGTGCTCGGCGATGGCCCCGCCGCAGGTGGGATCGAGCGGGGTGAGATCCGCGGGATCCACGGGGATGCCGTCGGGTTCCCCGGAGGCGCCGACCTCGCAGGTCGCGTCCAGCAGCGGCGGCTCCTCGGGGTCGCGCAGGAGCACGACGGTGCCCGCGAAGGGCTCGTCGGAGGCGACGAGGTTGGACCCTCCGCCGAGCACCAGCAGCGGTTCGCCCGCCTCGTCGGCGGCGGAGACCGCGGCGATGACCTCGTCGGCGGTGCGGGCCTCGACGAGATGCCGGATCTCTCCGCCGATCCGCAGCGTGGTCAGCGCGGAGAGCCTCATGCCGCGGCCGGTCCGCCGGCGGGCAGGGCCACGGTCGCACGGGCGCGGCCGAGCACCTTGGTGCCGTCGACCTGCGCGGTCAGATCGATCCGGGCGGTCCCGGCCGCCTCGTCGATCGCGCCGACGACGGCGACGACCTCGAGGAGGGCGGAGCCGGTCGCGGGGACGGGGATCGGGCTGGTGAAGCGGGTCGAGTAGGAGCGCACGAGCGTCGGATCGCCGAGGACGTCGAGCAGGCCGGTGATCGCGGTGCCCATCGTGAGCATGCCGTGGGCGATCACGCCGGGGAGCCCGGCCTCGGCGGCGACGGCATCGTTGTAGTGGATCGGGTTGAAGTCGCCGGAGGCCCCGGCGTAGCGGACGAGGGCGTCGCGCGTGATCTCGTGGGAGGTGCGGGAGAGCTCCTGGCCGACGGCGAGGTCGGCGAGGCGGAGGGCGGGGGCGGTCATGGCTGCTCCTGGTCGGGACAGACGGGCGGAGTGGGCGGGGGCGTCGAGGCCGACGGGCGGTCAGTCGCCGCGGACGACGAGCATGCTGCGCACACTGGCGACCTCGGCGCCCGCCTCGTCGGCGAGGTCGACGCGGGTGGTGACCATCGCGTGACCGCCGGCGGCGCGCACGGACTCGACGGTGAGCGTGGGGACCAGCCGGTCCCCGGCGACGACGGGGCGCTGCAGAGTGAAGGACTCCTCGCCGTGCACGACGCGGGTGAAGTCGATGCCCGCCGCCGGGTCCTCGATGTACTGGGCCTCCGTCTCCTGGGCGAGGGAGACGAGGAAGGTCGGCGGTGCGACGAGGTCGGCGTGGCCGGCGGCGCGGGCGGCCTCGACATCGGTGTGCAGCGGCGAGCTCGCGCCGGTCGCGCGGGCGAACTCGGCGATCTTCGCTGCCGAGACGGTGTGCGCGGGGCCGGCAGGGTACGTGCGGCCCGCGAAGGACGGGTCGGGAGCGGTGGTCATGTCATCTCCGGGAAGGGGGCGCGGCGCGGGGCCGACGGTGCGGACCCCGCGATGATCTCAGGTCCGTCCGCGTCAGGCGAGCTGCGGCGCGCTCGACGCGCTGCGCACGCGGACCGGGATGCACGAAAGGCCACCCGGGACGAGCCCGTGTGGCCTTTGGTGTGCTCGCGAGGACTCAGCGGGTCTCGCGGTGCGCCGTCTGCTTGCCGCAGGTCGGGCAGAACTTCGAGAGCTCGAGCCGATCCGGGGTGTTGCGACGGTTCTTCTTGGTGATGTAGTTGCGCGCCTTGCAATCAACACAGGCCATGGTGATCTTGGGACGCACGTCAGAGCTCTTGCTCGCCACGGTTCGCCTC
Source organism: Brachybacterium sp. J144 (assembly GCF_036321705.1). Taxonomy (NCBI): domain Bacteria; kingdom Bacillati; phylum Actinomycetota; class Actinomycetes; order Micrococcales; family Dermabacteraceae; genus Brachybacterium; species Brachybacterium sp. J144. The sequence continues at coordinate 3,380 of NZ_JAZDCG010000002.1, read as the reverse complement.
TTTCGTCCGGGTGGCGCACCCGGCGGCGCGCCTCGTGGGTCCCCGTACTCGGGGGATGTGGATCCTGCACTCCGGTCGAGACCGGCGTGGTACCGAGGGCGGGGATCGAACCCGCGACCTCACGATTATGAGTCGTGCGCTCTAACCGTCTGAGCTACCCCGGCGTGACGGTCGAGCGGCCCGCATCTCTCTCGAGATCGGGCCGCCGCAACCATCAGAGCCCTGAAAGGGAATCGAACCCTTGACCTTCTCCTTACCATGGAGATGCTCTGCCGACTGAGCTATCAGGGCAACCCGGTGAACACTACCCAATCTCCTTGCCGCGAGGCAATTCGTGGGGCGTTCCCCGTGCGTCGGATCACAAGGATCCTCCGCGGTGGCAGGTGAGGGATTCGAACCCCCGTAGGCATAGCCAGCTGATTTACAGTCAGCCCCCTTTGGCCACTCGGGTAACCTGCCGGGATGACCTCCCCCGTCGCCCCTCGCGCCTGGAGGACCAGGTTCGCGGGCCGCCGGAAGCGGACTCGGAACAGCATAGCGGGGTCCGAGCGGGGGTGCGAACCGAGAGGGCCCCAGGACCGCATGACCATGGTCACAGCCGATCCGACCTGCAGGAACATGGCGCGCCGGGACGAGCTCCGGACCATGCCGGCTCGCGTCGACGCTGCGCACCCGCGGCCGGTGTGCAAGAGTGCCAGCAGCATCCACCCGCCGCCGCACTGAAGGAGCCCCGTCATGGCTGACTCGTCGTTCGACATCGTGAGCAAGCTCGACCGCCAGGAGGTCGACAACGCGGTCAACCAGGCCGTGAAGGAGGTCGGGCAGCGTTACGACTTCCGGAACACGGGGGCGTCGGTGTCCCTCAGCGGCGACCAGATCGTCATGACCGCGAACGCCGAGGAGCGGGTGCTGGCCGTGCTCGACGTGCTCCAGTCCAAGCTGATCCGGCGAGGCATCTCCCTCAAGGCCCTCGAGGTCGGCGAGCCGAAGCAGTCCGGCAAGGAGATGCGCCTCGTGGCGGACCTCAAGGAGGGCATCAGCGCCGAGGACGCCAAGAAGATCTCCAAGATCATCCGCGACGAGGGCCCCAAGGGCGTGAAGGCCCAGATCCAGGGCGATGAGCTGCGGGTCTCCTCCAAGAGCCGCGATGACCTGCAGGGGATCATCGCGCTGCTCAAGGGCAAGGACCTCGACGTGGCGCTCCAGTTCATCAACTACCGCTGAACGCCGCTCCCTACCGATGCACGACGAGAGGGTCCCACCCCCGTACGGGGGTGGGACCCTCTCGGGTCGTGCCGGCTGATCAGCCGGCGTTCGAGGTGTCGTCCTGGTCGTCGGCGTGCTTGGTGAGCTCGTCACCCTTGGCCTTGAGTCCCTCGAGCAGGTTGTTCACCGGGCCACCCACGAAGGAGTTCCACTCCTCCTGGTACGCGTCGTAGTCCGGGCCGATCCACTCGACCGAGTTCACGATGCTGGTGACGGTCTCGATCGCCTCGAGCATGGTCTCGCCCGTCTCCACGAGGGACTGCGCGACGTCGCGCCCCTCGTCCGGGTTCATTCCCTTGAAAGCCATGACCTACCCCTTCTGCCCCTGTGGGGCCGGATGTCGAAAAGTTCGTGCTGGGAGCGGGCCCGTGGTCCGGGCCGCTGGAATCAGGAGGACGCGTCGATCTGCTGCGTCGCGTTCTCGGCGGCGCGGCTCGCGAACTCGCTCGTCTGCTGGACGACGGTCTGCACCAGCTGACCGATCGTGCTCTCGAACTCCTGGACGAAAGCGTCGCGGTCCTCGCCGGTCCAGTCGAGCTCGCTCACCCGCGAGCTCGCCCGGGAGAAGAGCTCCTGGACGTTCTGCCCGGCCTCTTCGGTCTGCTGCCCCATCTTCTGAACCGCGGTGGGGTCCATGCCCTTCTTCATCGTGCCCTCCGATACTCGTGGTCGTTCCGGTCGCACCTGCCCGAGGGGATCTCCGCGGCCCTCGGCCGCCTCCTCGATCCCTCCTCGAGGTGATGCACTCAGCCTAGGAGCGCCGGCGGACTTCCGCGATGGGGACTACTCCCCAGCCCCTGCCGATGCCCGATGTGGCAGCGTCGATGCTGGCCACAGCGATTTCTGCGCCGCGAACGACTGTGGATGAACCGTTCCTCCCCAAAGCGCCGGCACTCGTGCCGACTCTCGCGACTGCACCGTCCCTCCCCCTCCCATCCCAACCCACGACGCACAGCGCCCCGCCCCCGACGGATCGGGGACGGGGCGCTGGATCGGCGACGGGCGCCGGAGCGGACTCAGCCGTTATTCGAGGTGTCGTCCTGGTCGTCGGCGTGCTTGGTGAGCTCGTCACCCTTGGTGCGGTACGCCTCCGAGAGCTCCGACAGCGCGCCGGAGAGGAAGGAGTTCCAGTCCGAGGTGAAGCTGTCGTAGTCCGGGCCGACCCACTCGACGCTCATGATCCTGGAGGTGCGCGAATCGGTGTTGTCGTTGACGGTGGCCGCCGCCTCGGTGATGAGCGAAGCGGTCTCGCGACCCTCTTCCGGGTTCATTCCCTTGAAAGCCATGATGTCTCCCCTTGTGTTCTGTGGTGGTGGTGATCGCGGTCGGGCGTCAGCGGCCCGAGGTCTCGCGCTGCGCCTGGGCGTTGGTGCGGAGGCGCTCGGCGAACTCCGTCAGCTGCGAGACGACGGCCTTGTTCGCGGCGCCGACGGTGCTCTCGAACTCCGAGAGGTACTTGTCGCGGTCCTCACCGGTCCAGTCGAGGTCGGTCGCGTAGCCGAGGCGGCCCTCGTAGATCGAGTTCATGCTCTCGATGAGCTCGTCGATGTCGCCGGCGATGGCCTCGACGGCCTCCGGGTTCATACCCTTCTTCATGATCTTCCCCAAACGTCGATTCTGGATTCGGTCTCCACCCTCGGCAGGTTCCTCCGCGGCCCCCGGCCGCTTCCTCGGTCCCTGTCCTCCAGGTGATGGCTCTACCCTAGAGCGGACCTCCTCCCGGAGGGAATGGGGACAACTACCCATGCCCCTCCCCCTCGCGACGTTGCACCGTTCCAGCAGGTCACGGCCATGTTCACGGAGGCGGGCGACGCTGCGGGGCGAGCGGGTCCCCAGGGTCCGACCGGCCGGCCGCGCGCGGGTGGGGCCTCCCGGCAGCACCGCCGTCGGCACCATCGGCCGCGCCGCGGACGGCAGCCTCGCATCGCCACTGCCATCGCCTCCGGCATCGCCGCCGACAGCACTCCGGCATCCTCATCGCCGTGCCCACAGGCGCTCCGCCGGCGCCTCCCGTCGGCGCCACCGGACCTCGTCGGCGCTCGACGCCCCGCACACAGCGGGGGGGCCGAGGGCAAAATAGCGGCCCCTGAGGCGCCCTCTCGGCGCCACACTCC